>USMO01000026.1 GCA_900555785.1 uncultured Eubacteriales bacterium
TGCAAAGGCTTTGGATATTGTGGAGAACGCCAAGGCGAGCCGCCCGTCGGTTTGCAACGCCGAGGAGGTGCTGCTGGTCCATCGCGATGTGGCACCGGTCTTTCTGCCGCAGCTGCAGAAGCGGCTGTGTGAGGACCGCGCGGCGCGGGGGGTGCCGCCGGTGGAGTTGCGATGCGATGCGGCGGCACAGGAAATCCTGCACGAAAAGCCCGCATCGGACCGCGATTTTGACACCGAATTTCTCGATTACATCCTTGCTGTAAAGGTGGTGGATTCCGCAGAGGCTGCCGTAGCGCACATTGCGGCGCATTCCACATCGCACAGCGAATCGATTGTGACCGAGAACCGCGCGACTGCCGATTACTTTACCGCCAATGTGGACAGCGCGGCGGTCTATGTCAATGCATCCACGCGGTTTACCGATGGCGGCGAGTTCGGACTGGGTTGCGAGATGGGCATTTCCACGCAGAAGCTGCACGCGCGCGGACCGCTTGGGCTGAACGAGCTGACAACCTACAAATATATTATCCACGGCAACGGACAGATCCGCTGAGAAAGGAACATTGGAGATGAAGATCGCGTTTATCGGGACCGGAAATATGGGATCTGCCTGTGCAAAAGCCGCGCGTGCCGCACTCCCGCAGGCAGAGCTTCTGCTGGCAAACCGGACAAAGGCAAAGGCTGCAGCTCTGGCTGCCGAGCTTGGCGCCCGGGTGACCGACAACCGCCGCGCCGCAGAGGAGGCAGAGTTTCTCGTTCTCGGGGTCAAGCCGCAGATGTTGGAGACGCTGGCTGAGGAGATCGGAGACGTGACAGCCGGCAGGGAGAACCTGGTGCTGGTCAGCATGGCGGCTGGCGTGACGGTGGAACGCCTGAACGCGCTGTTCGGAAAGCGTCTGCCGGTCATCCGCATGATGCCGAATCTGCCGGTGACGCTTGGAAAAGGCGTGACGCTGTGGTGCGCGAATGACCGCGTAACGGCAGTTGAAAAACAGGTCTTTTGCGCAATGTTCGAAAAGTCAGGAGTGCTCAGCGAACTTCCGGAGCGGCTGATCGATGCCGGAAGTGCGGTCTCGGGCTGCGGACCGGCGTTTGTCTGCCTGTTCCTGGAAGCAATTGCGGACGGCGCGGTTGCTTGCGGTCTGCCGCGCGGATATGCGCTGGAATATGCGGCGTATACGCTGCTCGGAACTGCCGGACTTCTGCTGGAAACGGGAAAGCACCCGGGCGAGGTGAAGGACGCGGTTTGCAGTCCCGCAGGCTCCACGATTGCAGGCGTTCGGGCGCTGGAGAACGGCGCATTCCGTGCGGATGTCATGAACGCGGTGATTGCGGCGTTTGAACGGACCAAAGAGCTTGGAAACTGAGGGGCGGTTATGAATCTGTTATATCTGAAATACGCCGCAGAGGTTGCCGCCTGCGGGTCGATCAACAAGGCTGCGGAACGGCTGTATATCGACCAACCGAATCTGAGCCGGTCCATCAAGGATCTGGAGGCGTCCCTGGGCGTGGTGCTGTTCGAGCGCAGCGCACGGGGCATGAAGCTGACACCGGACGGCGAGGAGTTTTTGAAATATGCAAAGGTCATCCTTGCCGAGGTTGACGCAATGGAGAACATGTTCCGCGCCGGAAGCGCAAACCGGCAGCGCTTCTCGCTGTCGGTGCCGCGCGCAAGCTATATTTCCGAGGCATTTGCGGCCTTTTCGCGGCAGTTTTCGGAGAGCGGCGAGGTGGAGGCGTTCTACAAGGAGACCAACTCCATGCGCACGCTGAAGAACATTCTGGAGGACGGCTACAAGCTGGGCATCATCCGTTATGCCGCGCAGTATGACAAATATTACAAGGATATGCTGGACGAAAAGGGGCTGGCGTATGAGCTGATCTGCGAATTCCGGTTTGTGCTGCTGGTCAGCCGGCAGTCGGTGCTGGCAACCAAGGAGACCGTAACCGCCGAGGACCTGGCAGGGCTGACCGAGATTGCGCACGGCGACCCGTATGTGCCGTCCCTGCCGCTGGAAGAGGTGCGCAAGGAGGAGCTGTCCGGCATCAGCCCGCGCCGCGTGTTCGTGTTCGAGCGCGGAAGCCAGTTCGATCTGCTTGCCGGAAACCCCGACACCTTTATGTGGGTGTCGCCGATTCCGCAGGCGGTGCTGGATCGCTTCGGGCTTGTGGAGCGGGTCTGCAACGGGAACAAGAAGCTGTATAAGGACATCCTGATTCGCCGGAAGGATTACAAGCTGTCCGCGCTGGACAATGCGTTCATTGCGGAGCTTTGCCGGACGAAGCGGGAGGTATTTCGGGAGGACCACGCACAATGAAATGGTTGATTGCATCGGATATTCACGGTTCGGCAAAATGGTGCCGCAAGCTCCTGGAGCGTTACAGGGCAGAGGGCGCGGACCGGCTGCTGCTGTTGGGTGACCTGCTCTATCACGGACCGCGCAACGACCTGCCGGAGGAGTATGCCCCCAAGCAGGTGATTGAAATGCTGAACGGGCTGCGGCAGGATATTCTCTGCGTGCGCGGTAACTGCGAGGCTGAGGTGGACCAGATGGTGCTTGCATTTCCGGTGCTTGCCGATTATGCACTGCTGGAACTGGGCAACCGCATGGTCTTTGCCACGCACGGGCACGTCTACAACGAAGGGCATCTGCCGCCCCTGCATGACGGCGACATTCTGCTGCACGGGCACACGCATGTCCCGAAGTGCGTGGACCATGAAACCTACATCTATATGAACCCCGGCTCGGTCTCCATCCCGAAGGAGGGGAGCCACCACGGCTATATGACGCTGGAATCCGGCATCTTCCGCTGGCTGGACCTCGACGGAACCCTTAAAAACGAGTTCTGCGCACAATAAGGACGGCGATGAGGGCTCCGCGCCCTCGACCGCGCCGCCTCCCCCAAAAGGCGGGCGAAAACTTTCACCGGATGAAAGTTGGTTTAAAGTTCTTGGAGTCCTTAGAACCTTCTTGGGGGAAGGTTCTAAGTGGGTTTGGGCAACGCCCAAGGTCTTCTAAGGTCTATTCCGTAACAGCTATATCGATATATACAAGATAGATATGTGAAAACGACAATTCCCAAAGAGGCGGATTTGTGCTATAATGGATGCTGGAATATAAGAGGGAGGTGTCGGATGGAACTTTCACGCGCGACAATGGGCAGATTGCCGGGGTATCTGGCATTCCTCCGGAGTCTGCCTGTCGGAACACAAACCATTTCGGCAACCGCAATCGCAAAAGCGCTGGAGCTTGGCGAGGTGCAGGTGCGAAAGGACCTGTCGGCGGTCTGCGGAATGGGCAAGCCGAAAATCGGCTACGAGGTCACGGAACTTTCCATGGCACTGGAGGCAACCATCGGCAGCCGCGCCGGTTGCGAGGCGGTCATCGTCGGTGCCGGAAAACTGGGGCTGGCGCTGCTCGGCTTCAAGGGCTTTTCGGAATACGGTCTGACCGTGACGCACGCGTTCGACCTGCTGCCGGGGAATAACCCCGCTGTGCATCCGATTGATGAACTGCCGTCCTACTGCCGCCTGCATCAGGTGGAGATCGGCGTCATCACGGTACCGCCGGAGGCTGCGCAGGACGTAGCGGAGCTGCTGGTGCGCGGCGGCGTGCGGGCAATCTGGTGCTTTGCGCCGGTGCGGCTCGAGCTGCCGGAGAATGTGACGGTGCAGTATGAGAACATGGCGCTGTCGCTGGCACATCTGCATCAGAAGGTGAAAAATCAAAATCTGGGAGGATATCAGGGTGAGTCGTGAAAAGCTGACGGTCGATTCGGTGGAAACGCTGGAGCGCGCGCTGCAGGACGTGCGGAAAGCGCAGCAGCAGTATGCCACCTACACGCAGGAGCAGGTTGACGCGATCTTTAAGGCTGCGGCGATCGCCGCCAACCAGGCGCGCATCCCGCTGGCAAAGCTGGCGGTTGAGGAGACCGGCATGGGCGTGGTGGAAGACAAGGTAATCAAGAACAACTACGCAGCCGAGCATATCTACAATGCCTACCGCCGCACGAAGACCTGCGGGGTGATTGAAGAGGACAAGGCTTACGGCATGAAGAAGATTGCCGAGCCGATCGGCGTCATTGCGGCGGTTATTCCGACCACAAACCCGACCTCAACCGCTATCTTCAAGTGCCTGCTGGCGCTGAAGACGCGAAACGCAATCCTCATCAGCCCGCACCCGCGCGCCAAAAAGTCAACGGCGGCTGCGGCAAAAATCGTTCTGGACGCGGCAGTTGCTGCCGGTGCGCCGGAGAACATCATCAGCTGGATTGATGCGCCGTCGCTGGACATGACGAACCTGCTGATGAAGGAAGCGGACATCATTCTGGCAACGGGCGGTCCGGGCATGGTCCGGGCGGCATATTCCTCTGGCAAACCGGCGCTGGGCGTCGGAGCAGGCAATACGCCGGCAATCATCGATGACAGCGCGGACATCGTGCTGGCGGTCAGCTCGATTATCCATTCCAAAACCTTTGACAACGGCATGATCTGCGCGTCGGAGCAGTCGGTGATCGTGCTGGACGGCGTGTATGATGCCGTCCGGGCGGAATTTGCCAATCGCGGGTGCTATTTCCTGAACCCGATGGAAACCGAAAAGGTGCGCAAGACCATCCTGATCAACGGGGCGCTGAACGCGAAAATTGTCGGACAGAGCGCCTGGACCATTGCGTCGCTGGCGGGCATCAAGGTTCCGGAGGGGACCAAGATTCTCATCGGCGAAGTGGAAAGCGTGGAACTCAGCGAGGAGTTTGCACACGAAAAGCTGTCTCCGGTGCTGGCAATGTACCGCGCAAAAGACATTGCGGACGCGTTCGACAAGGCAGAACACCTGATTGCGGACGGCGGCTATGGGCACACGTCGTCGATCTACCTGAACACGCAGACCGGACAGGCGAAGCTGGACGAGTTTGCGGCGCGCATGAAGACCTGCCGGATCCTGGTCAACACGCCCTCGTCGCAGGGCGGTATCGGAGACCTGTACAACTTCCGGCTGACGCCTTCGCTGACCCTCGGCTGCGGCTCGTGGGGCGGCAACTCGGTGTCGGAAAATGTCGGCGTCAAGCACTTGCTCAATATCAAGACCGTTGCCGAAAGGAGAGAGAATATGCTCTGGTTCCGCGCGCCCGAAAAGGTTTATATCAAAAAAGGCTGCCTGCCGGTTGCGCTGGATGAACTGTCAACGGTCCTGCACCGGAAGCGCGCGTTTGTGGTGACCGACAGTTTCCTTTACCGCAACGGCTACACCAAACCGATTACCGACAAGCTGGACCAGATGGGCATCCAGCACACCACCTTCTTTGATGTGGCGCCGGATCCGACGCTGACGTCGGCAAAAGAAGGGACCGCGCAGATGCGCACCTTTGAGCCGGACTGCATCATCGCGCTGGGCGGCGGCTCGGCAATGGACGCGGCAAAGATCATGTGGGTGATGTACGAGCACCCCGAGGTCGACTTTATGGACATGGCAATGCGCTTCATCGACATCCGCAAGCGCGTGTACACCTTCCCGAAAATGGGCGAAAAGGCGTATTTCATCGCGGTTCCGACCTCTGCCGGGACCGGCTCGGAAGTCACGCCGTTTGCGGTTATCACCGATGAGGAGACCGGCATCAAGTATCCGCTTGCCGACTACGAGCTGATGCCCGACATGGCAATCATCGACACCGATTTCCATATGAGCGCGCCGCGCGGTCTGACGGCGGCATCCGGCATTGACGCCGTGACGCATGCGCTGGAGGCATATGCTTCTGTGATGGCAACCGATTATACCGACGGGCTTGCGCTGCAGGCACTGAAGATCATCTTTACCTACCTGCCGCGCGCCTATGATAACGGGCAGACCGACACCGTTGCCCGCGAAAAGATGGCGAATGCTGCAACGATGGCGGGCATGGCGTTTGCAAACGCATTCCTGGGCGTCTGCCATTCGATGGCGCACAAACTGGGCGCCTTCCACCATCTGCCGCACGGCATCGCGAACGCGCTGATGATCGAAGAGGTCCTGCGCTTCAACGCTGCCGAAGCACCGGCAAAGATGGGGACTTTCTCGCAGTACGACCATCCGCACACGCTGGCGCGCTATGCCGAGGTCGCGGATGCGCTGCAGCTGGGCGGCAAGACCGACACGGAAAAGCTGGAAAATCTGATTGCGGCGGTCAACCGCCTCAAAGAGCGGGTCGGCATCAAGAAGACCATCCGCGACTACGGCATTGACGAGCAGGATTTCCTGAACCGCCTGGACGAGATGACCGAGCAGGCATTTGATGACCAATGCACCGGTGCCAACCCGCGCTACCCGCTGATGCGCGAGATCCGGCAGATGTACCTGAACGCTTACTACGGCGACCGGCACTTTACCGAGCAGCCGATGCCGTCTCCCGCAGCGCCCGCGCGCACCGGGAACGGAACCGGCAGAAAGAAGAGCTGAGGAGGGGAAACATGAACCTGGACAGAATCATTGCGGTCAGAAACCACAAAACCGTTTACCGGGACGGGGAGCTTTGTATGAAGGTCTTTGACGAGACCTACTCCAAAGCCGACATTCTTGCCGAGGCGCTGAACCAGGCAAGAGTGGAGGAAACGGGACTTGCCATTCCGCAGATCCGCGAGGTGACCGTGACTGATGGCAAGTGGACCATCATCACCGATTTCATCCGGGGCAAGACCCTGGCGCAGCTGATGACGGAGCACTCCGAGAAAAAAGAGGACTGGCTGCAGATGCTGGTGGATATTCAGCTGGAGGTCCTTTCCAAGACCTGCCCGCTGCTGCCGAAGCTGCGCGACAAGATGGACCGCAAAATCAGCATGACCGATTTTGACGCAACCACCCGCTACGAGCTGCACACGCGGCTGGATTCGATGCCCAAGCATGCAAAGCTCTGCCACGGGGATTTCAATCCTTCCAATATTATTATCTCTGATGACGGCAAGCCCTATATTCTTGACTGGGCACATGCCACGCAGGGAAACGCCTCGGCGGACGCCGCCCGGACCTACCTGTTGTTCTGGCTGGCGGGCGACATTGACGGTGCGGAGCGCTATCTCAAGCTGTTCTGCATCAAGAGTGACACCGCCAAGCAGTACGTGCAGAAATGGATGCCCATCGTTGCCGCCTCGCAGACCCTGAAGGGCAACGAAAAGGAGCGCGAGTTCCTGCATTCTTGGGTCGATGTTGTGGATTACGAATAACCAAAATAATATGAAAATTTTAAAAATAGAAAGAGAGAATCCATCATGAAAGTTACGGTTTGTATCGGTTCGTCCTGCCATATCAAGGGGTCGAGACAGGTTGTGGAGCAGCTGCAGTATCTGATTGCGCACGAAGGGCTGGAGGATAAGGTCGAGCTGGGCGGCACCTTCTGCATGGGTCGCTGCCAGGACGGCGTTTGCGTGACCGTTGACGGCGAGTTCCATTCGGTCAGCCCGGATACCGTCGGCGAGTTCTTCGAGAAGGAAGTCAAGGGGAAGTTGCCGGCATGATATTCGTGGAGGTCTGTGTCGGGAGTTCCTGCTATATCAAAGGCGCGCCGGAGATTGTGGAGATGATGCAGAAATACATCTCGGATGCGCATCTGGAGGATGAAATCGTGCTCTCCGGCAGCTTTTGCCTCGGGAAATGCAACCGTGTCGGTGTCACGATTACCGTAGGAGACGATACATACACCGGTGTCACGCCGGAGGCATTCCGTGACTTCTGGCACGACACCATTCTGCCTGCTGTCGAACAAGCAAAGGAGGTGTAGCCTTGGCAAGCTGTCTGACGCTGAAAAAATCCAACTGCAAAAACTGCTATAAATGTATCCGGCACTGTCCGGTGAAATCCATTCGCTTTTCCGGAAATCAGGCACACATCATCGGAAACGAATGCATCCTGTGCGGGCAATGCTTTGTGGTCTGCCCGCAGGATGCAAAGCAGATCGTCGACGAGACCGAAAAGGTGAAGGTCCTGATCCAGTCGGGAGACCCTGTATACGTCAGTCTGGCGCCGTCCTTTATTGCAAACTATAAGGGCGTTGGCATTGAAGGAATGCGTCGGGCGCTGAAAAAACTCGGCTTTGCGGATGCGGAAGAGACCGCAATGGGCGCGAATATTGTCAAAAACGAGTACGAAAAGCTGCTGGCTGAAGGGGACCGCGACATCGTGATCTCTTCCTGCTGCCATTCGGTCAACCTGCTGATTCAGAAGTATTTTCCGTCCGAGCTGATCTGGCTGGCGGATGTCCTTTCCCCGATGCAGGCGCATTGTCGCGATATTAAGCGGCGGGTACCGAACGCAAAGACCGTGTTCATCGGTCCCTGCGTTGCGAAAAAGGACGAAGCGGAATACTACGGCGGGATTGTGGACGCGGTGCTGACCTATGAGGAGCTGACCGCGTGGTTCGATGCTTCCCATGTCCGGCTGGAACCGGAGATGGACCATACCCCGGAGAGCCGCGCGCGCTTCTTCCCGACAACGGGCGGCATCCTGAAAACGATGGCGCAGAACGCGCCGGGCTATACCTATATGGCAATCGACGGCGTGGAAAACTGCATTGCAGCCCTGCGGGATATTGAAAGCGGAAAGATTCACAACTGCTTTATCGAAATGTCCGCATGCGTGGGCAGCTGCGTCGGCGGTCCGGTTATGGAGAAGTTTCACCGCTCGCCGGTCGCGGATTACATGGCGGTTGCAAACTATGCCGGCGACCGGGATTTCACGGTCGCACAGCCCGAGAGTGACGAGCTGCGCAAGCACTTTGAACCGATCGAGCGCCGCTACGGCACGCCGAGCGAGGATGAAATTGCCGATATTCTGCGGAAAATGGGCAAGACCAAGCCGGAGGATGAATTGAACTGCGGCTCCTGCGGGTATGATACCTGCCGGGAAAAGGCGATTGCAATCTATCACGGCAAGGCAGAGATCTCCATGTGCCTGCCGTATCTGAAGGAGAAAGCCGAGAGCTTCTCCGACTGCATCGTCAACAACACGCCAAACGGTCTGATCGTGGTCAACGACGCGCTGGAGGTCCAGCAGATCAACGCCGCCGCGAGAAAGATTATGAATATCCGTTCCGCGTCGGATATTCTGGGGGACCAGGTGGTGCGGATCCTCGACCCAACGGTCTTCCTCAAGGTTCTGGAAACCAAGCGCAGCATCCGCGACCAGCGGGTGTACCTCGCGGAATACAAGAAATATGTGGAGCAGACCGTCGTTTACGACAGCACCTATCAGCTGTTGGTCTGCATCATGCGCGACGTGACCGACGAGGAAACCGAGCGCGAAAAGAAAGAGGACATCAGCCGCCGCACGGTGGAGATTGCCGACAAGGTGGTCGACAAGCAGATGCGCATTGTGCAGGAGATTGCCTCGCTGCTCGGCGAGACTGCGGCTGAAACCAAAATCGCATTGACCAAGCTGAAGGAGAGTATATCTGATGAATGACCTTTGCGCCGATATTGGCTTCAGGAGCATCAACCATATCGGGGAGCAGCTCTGCGGCGACCATGTGGATGTGGTCGAGCAGGGCGACAATTCCACGGTCATTGTCCTGGCGGACGGACTGGGCAGCGGCGTGAAGGCAAGCATCCTGTCAACGCTGACCAGCAAAATCATTTCCACCATGATGGCAGAGGGGCTGACGCTGGAGGACTGCGTGGAGACCATTGCCCAAACGCTGCCGATCTGCAGCGTGCGCGGTGTGGCGTATTCCACCTTTACCATCCTGCATCTGGTCGACAACCGCGAAATGGAGCTGATTCAGTACGACAATCCGCTGGTGATTCTGCTGCGCGACGGCAAGAATTTTGACTATCCCAAAACCGAGATGAACATCGGCGGCAAAAAGATTTACAAGTCGGTGGTCAAGCTGCTGGAGGGGGACATCTTTGTTGCCATGAGCGACGGATGCCCGCATGCCGGCATCGGGCTGGCATACAACTTCGGCTGGAAACGCGAGGACATCATCAGCTTTATGGAGACGGTTGCCATTGCGGGCTACACCGCAAAAACGCTGTCTACCATCCTGATTGACGAGGTCAATAAGCTCTACGAGCGCAAGCCCGGCGACGATGCGACCGCCTGTGTGGTCCGCATCCGGAAACGCGAGCCGATGAACCTGCTGTTCGGTCCGCCCTCCAACCGGGATGACTGCAACCGCATGATGTCGCTGTTCTTCTCCAAGGAGGGCAAGCACATCGTCTGCGGCGGCACCACCTCGTCCATCGCGGCGAAATATCTCGGCAAGCCGGTCAAGGCAAGCCTGAACTTTGTCAAGAGCGACATCCCGCCGATTGCACAGATTGAAGGGGTCGACCTTGTGACGGAGGGCGTGATTACCATCAACCGCGTTGTCGAGTATGCCAAAGACGCGGTCGGTGACAACCAACTGTATGAAAAGTGGAGCTTCGGGCACGACGGCGCATCCCTGATCTGCCGCATGCTGTTCGAAGAAGCCACCGATATTAACTTCTTTGTCGGCAGGGCAATCAATCCGGCGCACCAGAACCCGGATCTGCCAATCAATTTCAACATCAAAATGAATCTGGTCGAAGAGCTGTCCGCCTGCTTGCGCAAAATGGGAAAACGGATTAAGGTCAGCTATTTCTAAGGTCGTGGAGGAAGAGAGAACATGAGAAAGTTTGATACCAAAGTTCAGCACCTGAAGTATAAGGTGCTCAGGGAAGTTGCAAGAGAGGCGTGGGCAGATAGACTGGCACAGACCGCGATTGACATTCCGAAGACCATCGTTCCGGGTAAAATCCCCACTATGCGCTGCTGCGTTTACAAGGAGCGCGCAATCCTGGCGGAACGGGTCAAAATCGCCATGGGCGGCAATCAGGACAACCCGAACGTGATTGAAGTCATCGACATCGCCTGCGACGAATGCCCAATGGGCGGCTACGAGGTGACCAACGCCTGCCGCGGCTGCCTGGCGCACCGCTGCGAGGATGCCTGCCGCTTTGGTGCAATCACCTTTGACCAGAATCACGTTGCGCACATCGACAAGACCAAATGCAAGGAGTGCGGCGGCTGCGCGAAGGTCTGCCCTTACAGCGCAATCCACAACTATAAGCGCCCCTGCGAGACTGCCTGCAAGGTCAAGGCGATTTCGATGGGCGAGGACAAGCAGGCGTGCATCAACAACGACAAGTGCATCTCCTGCGGTGCCTGCGTCTATCAGTGCCCGTTCGGCGCAATCACGGACAAATCCTTTATCCTGAAGGTAATCGATATTCTCAAAAACAGCGGCACCGGCGACGGCTACAAGGTCTATGCAATCGTTGCGCCGTCCATCTCCAGCCAGTTCACCTATGCAAAGCTGGGGCAGGTGGTCACGGGGCTGCGCGAACTGGGTTTCCACACGGTCATCGAGGCAGCGCTGGGCGCCGACATGGTTGCGCAGGCAGAGTCGCGGGAGCTTGCCGAAAAGGGCTTCCTGACCAGTTCCTGCTGCCCGGCATTTGTTGACTACATCTACAAGAATTTCCCCGACCTGGTACCCTTCGTGTCGCATAACCTCTCTCCGATGGCTGCGATTGCGAAGTACCTCAAGGAGAAGGAGCCGAACTGCAAGACCGTCTTCATCGGTCCCTGCACCGCAAAGAAGATGGAGGTCCAGAAGGACACCGTCAGCCCGTATATCGATACGGCAATGACCTTTGAGGAACTGCAGGCGCTGTTTGACAGCCGGGACCTCGACATTACGACGATGGAGGAAGGCGTGCTCGACAATGCCTCCTATTTCGGACGCATCTTTGCGCGCTGCGGCGGGCTTTCCGACGCGGTTGCGGAGGGACTGAAGGAGCAGGGGCTGGACGATTTCCTGCTCAAGCCTTGCGCATGCGACGGCATCGAGCAGTGCAAAATCGCATTGCTGCAGAAGAGCAAGGGCAAGCTGGACGCCAACTTCATCGAAGGAATGGCATGCGTCGGCGGCTGCATCGGCGGCGCGGGCTGCCTGACCCATGGCGAGAAGAACAAGGCAGAGGTCGACAAGTACGGCAGACAGGCTCTGGAAAAGACCATTGCCGATGCCGTGTCCGTCCTGAAATAAGTTCCGAACCTGCCGGATTCTGCATCCGGCAGGTTACTTCTTGTTCTACCGATCGCCCCTGATGGAGGAAAACGAACTTGAAAGACATGTATGATCTGATTGTGACCGGCGGGGGCGTTGCCGGGGTTGCGGCTGCGGTCAGCGCGGCGCGGGAAG
>USMO01000027.1 GCA_900555785.1 uncultured Eubacteriales bacterium
GAACCTTCTCCGAAAGAAGGTTCTAAGCGGGGTTTGGGGCGGAGCCCCAAAGTCTTTCCGGTCTCTTACCTCTTCGACAAAACCTCTTGCTCGTAGGTTTTGATTTCAGAGAACCATTTTTCGCTGCCCTCGGTGCCAAGGCGGCGGCAAAATTCTGCCCAGACATCACCCATTGGGTAGAGCTTCAGCTCCTCCTGCAGCATCATCAGCTCGGTGAATTCGCGCCGGTCCTGCATTTCTTTCAGTCTTTCGTTCGGGAGAAGCAGGGCAGTGAGCAGCGCCTTTTGGACCGAGCGGACGCCGATGACCCAGGCGGCAATGCGGTTGATGGAGGCGTCGAAATAGTCGGTTGCGAGAATCACGCGGTCGAGCGCATGGTTGCGGACAACTTCTTTCATCATTTCCACGGTCTCGTCATCGTAGCGCACCACATGGTCGGAATCCCAGCGGACGCCGCGCGTGACATGCAGCGCAATGCGGGGATTGAAGCAGAGCAGAGCCGAAATCTTGTCCGAGACAACCTCAGTCGGGTGGTAGTGCCCGTTGTCCATCAGCGGGACAATGCCGCGCGTGGTGGCGTAGGACAGCGCAAATTCGGCAGACCCGGCGGTGTAGGATTCCAGACCGATGCCGAACACCTTGGATTCAAGCGTCACCAGCACCTTTTCGCGGTCGTAGCCGCAGCCGAGAATCTGATCCAGCGAATCCATGTAGCGCATCCGGGGACCGAGCCGGTCGGCGGGGACATCCTTCATGCCGTCTGGAATCCAGATGTTCATCAGGCAGGGCGTGCCGGTCTCGTTCGCGAAATACTCCGCTACCCGGATGCAGGCAATGCCGTGCCGGATCCAGAATGCGCGGATTTCCTCGTTCGGGTTGGTCAGCGTGCCGCCCTCGGCAAGGGGATGCGAGAAATAGGTGGGGTTGAAATCCAGACCCAGCCCGCGCGCTTTGGCGTAGTCGACCCATGCCTTGAAGTGTTCCGGCTTGATCTGGTCGCGGTCTACCGGCTTGCCGTCCGGGTAAATGCCGTAGAAAGCGTGAACATTGACGCGGTGCTTGCCGGGAATCAGCGAGAACGCCTCGTCCAGGTCGCGCATCAGCTCCTCCGGCGTACGTGCGGCACCGGGATAGTTGCCGGTTGCCTGAATGCCGCCGGTCAGCGCGCCGGCATTCTCAAAGCCGCGCACATCGTCGCCCTGCCAGCAATGCATGGAAATGCGTACCTTGGCGAGCTGCTCAATCGCCTGCTCGGTGTCAACCCCCAGGGCGGCGTAGCGCTCTTTTGCCAGTTCGTAACGGTTCATATCGATTCCTCCTCTAACGGTTTCTGCCCGTAGTTTCTGCCTTTATTATAAAATAAATTCCTGCTTTTTACAAGCGCTTTCGGAAAATGAGAAAAACAGCCGCCAAACAGGAAAAAATGTCTCCTTGGCGTACCTGCGATAAAGCAGGTGCGCCAAGCTTTTATGTCCAACTCAATTTTTGGTTTATAACCTCTCAATTATTAAGAGGTGGACAAATCGTCAAAAACTTGGTATAATATAATCACAGGCCGGTCAAGTAACAAAATCAGGAGAATTGTTTATATGACATTTGGACAAAAGATAAAATCACTTCGACGAGAAGCAAATATGACACAAGAAAATCTTGCAGAACTTCTTTCTATTTCTCCGCAGGCAATCAGCCGTTGGGAAACAGATGTTGCTATGCCCGACATTTCTTTATTGCCGCCGCTTGCCAATTTATTTAATGTAACCACCGATTATCTGCTTGGAATGGAAACCTACCAAAAGGATTTGAGAAAAGCGGAGTTTGACGAAGCATTCCACAAATATTGGCAACACGACGACAAAGAAAAGAATTATCAAATCGCCCTGCGTGCGGTTGCTGAATATCCGGGAAATATGGAGTATGTGGAATGGCTGGCATCGGCAGAGTATTATGTTGCTATGCCGACCTTGGATAATAGTGAATATACGCGTTTGCTTGAAAGTTCAGCAAAACATTATAAATTGGTTTTGGATAACACCAAGGATTCAAAATTATATTCCAAAGCGTTGTTCGGAATCGTTCTTGCACTTAGCTATAATCAAAAAAAGGACGAAGCCAAACAATACGCTATGTTAGAAGAGGATGAGGAGAAAAGAGATGAGCTGCTTTGTTGGTGCTTAGAGGGTGAAGAAAGGAAAAAGCATTGTCAGCACCTTACAAATACAAAATTAAATAGCTTTCTCTTCCAACTAACATTCGGTCAAGACTCAATTGACGTGTATGATGCCGTTGAAAAAATACTGAATATTATGTTTCCGGACGGTAATTTTCAGTATTATCACAATACTCTGCAATATAATTCTATCAGCAAAGCCATTTGCTTCTGCAAAACACAGCAATATGACCGTGTATTGGAAGAATTGAAAAAAGCAAGGTACCATGCGGAAGAAATGACAAAAATAAATCACCAAAAGACAATAAAGTTCACTTCTCCGCTATTTTCACTTATTGAAGAAGAGCATCCCGTTACAGATTCCGATATAACCGATATTGATGATTTCATTCAGTGTTTGAATAACATCCGTTGCTTTGATCCTATCAGGGAAACAGAGGATTTTAAAGCTTTGATGACATTATAACCCAACTTCTGCTCGCGCGGGGCTTCGCTTTTGTGTCCACAAAAGCAGTGCTTGTCAGGAAAAACAGACAGACTTTCAGAGCGCACAAACCAAAGGCTCCCTTGTGTAAAGGGAGCTGACGCCGAAGGCGGCTGAGGGATTGTTTTCGATGAAATTTTTGCTTTTACAAACCCTCCGTCTTGCTTCGCAAGCCACCTCCCTTTACACAAGGGAGGCTCATTACCGCCCGACAGTACACCTAAAAGGTGTAACACACTATACCTTGCAGGGCAAGGCGTGTGAAAAGGAGTACGAACAAATGCCCGTACTCCTATTGTTTTTTCGGCAGGTAAAACCTGCTTTATGGAAGGCACCCCTTTTGGCGGCTGTTTTGTTGTTTTAAGCGGTCAATGGGTCAGGAAGAACATCGCCGCAAAGAGCAGGGTGATGATCCAGGTGCCAAGGTTGACCTCTTTGATTTTTCCGGTGCAAAGCTTCACGCCGATGTAGGAAATCAGACCGAAAGCAATGCCGTAGGAAATGTTGTAGGCAAATGGCATGATGACAACGGTCAGGAAAGAGGGGAGCGCCGCTTCGGGATCGTGCCAGTCAATGTCGCGCATGCAGCCCATCATCAGAATGCCGACGTAAACCAGCGCCGCAGCATATGCGCAGGCGGGAATCAGCGCCGCAACCGGGGCAAAGAACAGCGCGATGAGGAAAAGCGCGCCGGTAAACATCGAGGAAAGACCGGTCCGCGCACCGGCAGCAACACCGGAGGAGGATTCCACAAAGGTGGTGACGGTCGAGGTTCCGCAGACAGCGCCCGTGCAGGTTGCAACAGCGTCAGCCAGCATTGCGCGGTCCATGTTCGGGATTGTCTCTTCACCGCGCTCGTTGCGGGCGGTCAGGTTTCCGGCTTTGCATGCGCCCCACAGGGTGCCCATCGTGTCGAACATGTCAACCATGCAGAAGGCAAGCGCGGTGGTGATGAAGGCGATAATCAGCCCGGAGACCGAGTGACCCTCCTGCGCCAGGTAGCCGGAGAAGTCAAAGCCTTCGGTAAAGACCTTGCCGAACGCCATCGTGCCGAAATCCTTGAAGGCGGTCAGCGGGTTCATGGCGCTGCCCGTGATGAAGCTGTAGTCAAATCCCTTGACGGTCAGGCTGAGCAGGTAGTAGACCGCCGTGCCGCCGAGGATGCTCCACATGATGGCACCCTTGATGCCCTTCTTCGAAAGCGCGGACATGACGATCAGGGTCACGATCATGACCAGCAGCGGCATGATGCTGCCCCAGGTCGCGTCACCCAGCAGGTTGAAGGAGGCAAGGCTGACGCCGGTGGACGAGTTGGGCACAATCAGGCCGGAATCCTGGAACCCAAGGAAGGCGATGAACAGACCGATTCCGGCGGGGATTGCCTGTTTGACGGTCTGCGGAATTGCGCCGAAAATCAGCTTGCGCAGCCCGGTAATGGTCAGCAGGATGAAGAGAATGCCATCGACCAGGACGAACAGCAGGGCATTGGCATAGGAGAAGCCCATGCCGAAGCAGACGGTGTAGACAAAGAAGGCGTTCAGCCCCATGCCGGATGCCTGCGCCAGCGGCAGGTTTGCAAGCAGACCGATCAGCAGTGTGCCGACAACGGCAGACAGCGCCGTTGCGATGTAAATCGCGCCGAAGGAGACCGTTCCAAGGTTTGCGAACATTCCGGGGTTGACCGACAGAATGTAGGACATCGCCATGAAGGTGGTCACGCCGCCGACCAGCTCGGCTTTGAGCGTGGTGTTGCGCTCTTGCAGGTGAAACAGCTTTTCCATGTTGAAAGTAGACCTCGTTTCATAAAAATTTGGAGTCGCGGTGTCTATTATAACACTGCGGCTCCGAAAAGTCAACCACTTTTTTATTTTTTGTCACTTTTGCCCCGATTTTGACGGAAAATTTCGAATGCAAGCACCGCGCAGGCGGCAGAAGAGGAGAGGGAACCGCGAAATTCGCGCCCGTAGTCGATGCGCACAACCGTATCCGCAGCGTCCAGCAGCTGCCGCGAGATGCCGCGCTTTTCGCCGCCGACAATCAGGAGCAGCGGGTAGGACACCTGCGCGTCATAGACCGAGACCGAATCCCGGATGCCCGCAGCGGCTATCCGGTAGCCCGCCGCACGGAATGCCCCAATCAGCGTATCGGCATCGGCAACAAAGAGCGGCAGCCGCTCCGATGCCCCCGCCGAGGATTTGGCGACAACGCCCGCCGCGCTCATCCAATGCCGGGGCGGCAGAACCACACCGTCAACTCCTGCCGCATAGAGCGAACGGAGCGCGTTGCCGAAGTTGTAGGGGTCCTCCATGCCCTCCAGGTACACATAAAAGCCGTCCGGCTTGAGGGCTGATGCCGTCAGGGGCGGGATGGTCCTGTCCGAGCAGATTGCCGCAATGCCGCCGTGTGTGGTCCCGGCGGTCAGGCGGTCCAGCTCTTCCTTTTCCACAAAGACGACCGGAAAGCCGCGCTCGTGCGACTTGGCAGTCAGAAAGCCGATCTCTGCTGCCTTGGCGCGCCGCCGGGTTTTGTCGATCAGGACGCGCAGCACGCGGCGGTCGTTGACCTCCGGAGGGGCGGCAAGCAGCGCCGAAATGGAGGTCATTCCCTCCAGCAGAATTTCGTTGGGTTGTTCGGTTGGAAATGTTTGCATAAACGCGATCTCTTTTCTTCTATTCTTCGGTCCTCCTTCATATACTGTACCAAAATGAACCGGACAGAATGAAGGAGGAAGAACCATGTCGGTATCGGATTGGAGCGGCAGAGCCAGGTGCGTGGTGCTGGGGGAATATCTTGCAAAGACGCGGACAACGGTCCGTCAGGCGGCTGCCGTTTTCGGTGTCAGCAAAAGCACGGTACATAAGGATGTGACCGAGACCCTGCGGTTTGTCAATCAGCCGCTCTGGCAGCAGGTGCAGCAGGTGCTGCAGCAGAACAAGGAGGAACGCCATCTGCGCGGAGGGGAGGCTACGCGCATCAAATACAGCGCGCTGCACGAACAGCACAGTCAGTCCTGATTTCGGATTCCGGCGCGCAGGATTGCCGCGAGCCGTTCCGGACCGAAGTCGGCTTCTGCCGCCGCAACCGCCGCTTGGTAATCGTAGAAAGCCGCCGAACCCGGCGAGTTTACCGCTGTACCGAACAGGACGGTTGCGCGGCGCCCGATCAGAAACCGGACGGCGTTCCGGATTTCCGGGTCGCAGAGGGACCGGTAGTCGAACTGATAGGCGGTGTACTCCAGCCGCAGGAGCCGTTTGACTTTCTCCGGTGAAAAGCCGTCGCGAATGAAATGGTCGGTCTCCATCAGAAGCGGATGCAGCGAGGTATGATACAGCAGCCGGTTCCATTCCAGCGCCGTTTCCCGGGAAAGCCCGGCCCAAGGCAGGAGAACCGGCAACAGCCCGGTGCGCGGCAGGCAGAGTTTCCGCAGTCCGGAAATTTCGGAAATGCCCGGACGCAGACGGATGTACCCTCCGGCAAACACGTGAAAGCCTTCTGGCAGCAGCGGCTTGATCTCGCGCATGGCACGGTCGCGGGCAATCAGAAACCCGGGCAGCGAATCCTTTCCGCAGTCAAACTCTGCCATCATGCAGAAACGCCGGATTCCCGTGCGGGCGTTGAGCAGAAGCAAAGCATCGCGCGTGTCCTTCGGTGCGGTAATCCATTCGCCCATCATCGGCAGCAGATGACAGTTCCAATCGGTTAGCATTTTCATAGCAGGTCCTCATGAGCCCAGCCGCGACAGATGCGGCGGGGCTTTTCTGAATTTAGCCGGTCCATCAAACAGGAAAAGGGGCTATGCGCTATGCCAGCCCCTTTTGCGTCAGTCTTCCGCTTCTTCGTCCTCGCGCTGCTTGACCAGAATGGTCAGCTTGGTCACGCGCATGTCGTCCATTTCCGAGACCACAACGTACAGCGTGTGCGTTTCGTCCTCGTCTGTGAAGCTGTCCCCGACGTGCGGGTCTGCGTCCAACCGTTCGATTGCCCAGCCGCCCATGGTGGTGTACTCGCATTCAAAGTCGCGCGGCTCGTATTCGATCTCCGAGAAAAAGTCGTCGATGTTCATGTCGCCGGAGACCTCATAGGTGTTCTCTCCGGTTTTGACGAACTCCGGCACAATTTCGTCGGTCTCATCCCAGATGTCGCCGACCAGCTCCTCGAGAATGTCCTCCATCGTCACGATGCCAAGCGTGCCGCCGAATTCGTCAACGATGATTGCAATGTGCGTTTTCCGCTCCCGCAGGACGGTCAGCGCCGCCGGGAGCTTCATGGTTTTGTGCAAAAAGCAGGGCTCCATCAGCATGCTGCGGATGGTGTCGGTCGGGATGACCGGCGTGTCGATTGCCTGCCGGTAGTAGTGGTTGAGGTAAAGAATGCCGATGATGTCATCGATGGAATCCTCGTAGACCGGGATGCGGGAGAAATGGGAGCCTTCGATGATCTTCCGAATCTCCTCCGGGGCGTCCTGAATGTCAAATGCCAGCATATCGATTCGCGGCGTCATGATCTCCTCAACGGTCGTGTCGCGGAACTCCAGCGTGGATTGCAGCAGATCGCCTTTGTCCTCGTCAATCACGCCTTCCTCTTCAACGGTGTCGATGATGGAGGAAAGCTCCTCCTCGGTCACGGTCGGTCCTTCTTCGCTGTCCTTGCCCCAAATCTTGGAGAGCAGCTTGACCAGCCCCATCACCAGCCAGACAATCGGATAGAGGATGTAGGTCAGAATCCGGATGGGGTAGGCGAACCAGAGCACCGTCGTGTCGGCGTTGTTCTTGGCAACGATCTTCGGCACGATTTCGCCGAAAATCAGAATGATGAAGGTCATAACCACGGTTGCAATCAGCGATGCCAGACTGTCCGAGCTGCCGGCACCGACCCGCAGAAGCAGGCTCATGGTGATGACCGTTGCAGCCGTTGATGCCGCAATGTTGGCAAGGTTGTTGCCGATGAGGATTGCGGACAGCGCCGAGGTAAAGTTTTCGCTGATTTTGTAAGCCAGCGCGGCGGTTTTGCTGCCCGCCTCTGCACTCTTCTTCAACCGCATTTTGTTGGAGGCGTTGAAGGAAATTTCCGACGCGGAAAAGAACGCGGAGAAGAGCACCATAATGAAAATGACAATGATATAGCCTGCCATGTTATGCCTCCTGTCCTTCCCCGGCGGGGGTTTGTTCATCCTCCGGAATGATGCGGATGATGACATCGCGAATCTTTCCGTCGTCCACTTCTCCAACCGTAAACTCCAGGTTGCCGACCGTCACGCAGTCGTCCTCCTCTGGCATTTTGTCGAATTTTTCAAGCAGAATCGACAGGATCGGTCTTGCCGGGTTGAGCGCCGGCGGGCAGGGGATTCCCATCCGCTCGCAGACTTCGCCGCAGATCAGATGGGCGCTGACGCGGAACCGGTTGCCGCCCAACTTGACAAAGTCGTTGTCCACCACATCGTCCTCGTCCCAGATTTCGCCGACCAGCTCCTCGAGGAAGTCCTCGATGGTGATGATGCCGACCGTGCGCATTGCCTCGTCCCGCACGACACCGAGATAGAACTTGTGCTGGCGCATTTCGGTCAGCAGGTCGTCAATCAGCGCATCGGGCTTGACGAAGTAGGGCGGAATCAGCAGCCCGCGCAGCCGGACGTTCGGGTTGTGCAGGTATGCCCGGATGAAGCTCCGGATGGGGAGCGTTCCGATGATGTGGTCCAGGTTGCCGTCATAGACCGGCAGGCGGCTGTGCGTGGTGTTTTTAATCTGCTCCAGAATTTCCGCATTCGGAAGCGAGGCATCGATGGCAACGATGTCCTGACGCATGGTCATGACATCGCGGGCGCGGGTGTCGGAGAAATCCAGCGCCGATTTGAACAGGTCGCCCTGTTCCTCGTTCATCACGCCTTCTTTTTCGATGGTGTCAATGATGTCGTAGAGCTCATCCTCGGTAATCGAGGGGGCTTTCTCGTGCTTCATAAACCGCTCGGTCAGCTTGGTAAAGCCGCGCGAGATCATGGTAAAGAAAGAGACCAGCGGGGTCAGAATCTTCATTAAGAACCGCACCGGTGCCGCAAAGAGCATCGAGAGCGAATCGCACCGGTCGTTTGCAAGGCTTTTGGGGATCATTTCGCTGAACAGAAAGACAATCATTGTCGAGATGATGGTACACCAAAGTGCAACCGCGTCGGTGTTCCCGAACAGGCGGGTGGCAATGACCGTTGCAACGGAGGCAGCTGCGATGTGGGTGATGTTGTTTCCGATCAGCAGCGTTGTCAGCGCCCGGTCAAAATGATTGGAGATGTACAACACGCCCCTTGCGCGCTTGTTTCCGTCATCGGCTTTTGCCTTGATACGGATTTTGTTCATCGCGGAAAACGCGCTTTCGGCACCGCCGAAAAAGCCGCCCCCGATGACGAACAGGATGAACAACAGAGTTAACCCCGCAATGCCGTTTTCCGCAGCCGGTGTTTCCGCCACTGCAGCCAATGCCCTCTGCGGAGCCGTAAAAAGCCAACTCCATATGTTCCCGTCTGTGTCCATTTGAAAAAATCACTCCTTTTCAGAAAAGAATACATATTGATAATTATACCATAGCTTTCGGCGAAAGTCAAGAGATTTTTGCCGCTTTTTGATAAAATCCGTGAAGATTTTCACAATTTTCAGTCCGCGCGCCGCAGCTTGGGCGCAAGTGTGCGCAGGTAATCGTCGCGCAGCATAGTCTCAATCTCGCCAAAGGTCCGAATCTCGGCGCCGTCGGTGTCATCGAAAATGCGGGCGAAGACCATATGCCGCAGGCTGGAGAGCAGCGTCGGTTCAATCCAATAGGAGAACGCGGTCCCCGGGAACCGGGATTCCAGCCGCTTCATGCGCAGATAGAGCGGCAGACCGTCTGACTGGTCGTGCCAGAGGTCGACAAAGGCAAAGGTGAACTGCCCGTCTGCCATTTGCCGCTCGGTGAAACCGAAGGCATCGGCTGCGATGAGCCGAATCTTCTCCCGGTGCGGGAACTGCGGCAGAATCCGCTCCCGGAACAGCCCGATCAAGTCTGTGTCGCGCTCCACCACGGTCACGCTTTCCACGCTGTCCTTTTCCGCGGCGTGAAAGGCGAAGTAGCCAAGCCCCAGCCCGTAGGTCAGCACGCGCCCCCCGGCTTGCGCAATCGGTTCGCGCATGGTTTCCACCTCGTTGGGTGTGACGGTCATCCATTCCACGCCTCCTTCGGTCACCGAGGGAAACCGGAACGGCTCGTCAAAATAGCCGATGCGCGGTATTTCGCGGAAATCCGGCGTCAGAATCGGGTGCCCGCAGACAAACGGCTCAAATGCGCGGTATTCGCCGTGCGTAAAGCGCCAATTGCCGACCGACAGGTCCCCGAAGCGGACCGTTTTCACGTATGCGTCGTTGCGGTAGACCGCAGGGGAGAGCCGCACCAGCCCTGGCTGGAAGTAGAGCCGCTCCAGGCGCCGGTCGTCGGCATTGTCGGGAATGTCCAGCCCGCAGGCGGCAGCAAGCAGCGTGCGAAAGGCGTCCTCCTGCGGAATGCTGCAGTCTGCGGCAAGGTCGCGCACGGTCCGGGCGTCCAGCAGGCGCGGGGTCAGGTTCAGATAGCGGGAAAGCAGCAGAAGAATGCGGTCATTGTCGGCGGCGGTCTGCTGCAGCCGGGCAGCACGCAGCGCGTCAGAGGGAGAGAGCTTTCGGTTCATAGCGAGTCCTTTCGGAAATTTGGTCTTACTATATTATAGCATCCTTTTGCGAAAAATGCAAGGGGTTCGGAAATTTGGATTGTCACAGGCTGTTTCAGCCGCACCGACCAGTGGCGCGCGGATTTTCTGCGCTCTTTTCCGAAATACCCCTTGCAGCGCGCGCCAAAACATGATATAATGAAAGCAGAAACGCAAAGAGAGGAACGGTGATAGCCGAAATGAAATTTGCAAGCATTCTTTCGCATGTGGACCACACGAACCTGAAGCAAACCGCCTCCTGGGAGGACATTCGCGCGCTGTGCGATGAGGGGCTGACCTATCGCACGGCATCGATCTGCATCCCTCCGGCATTTGTCCGGCAGGCTGCGGAATACCTCGGGGACCGGCTGCCGGTCTGCACGGTAATCGGGTTTCCGAACGGCTACAGCACAACCGAGACAAAGGTGTTTGAAACGGCAGACGCGGTGCGGAACGGCGCGGATGAGATTGATATGGTCATCCGGATCGGGCTTCTGCGCGAGCGCAAATACGAGGCGGTCCTGCGGGAAATCCGCGCGGTGCGGGACGCCTGCCCGGGGAAGATTCTGAAGGTGATCATCGAGACCTGCCTTTTGACCGAGCAGGAAAAGATTCGGATGTGCGGCATCGTCGGGGACAGCGGCGCGGACTATATCAAAACCTCCACGGGCTTTTCCACAGGCGGCGCCACGCCGGAGGACATCGAACTGTTTGCCCGGCATTGCCCGCAGCACCTGAAGATTAAAGCTGCTGGCGGTATCCGGTCGTTCGCAGACGCAGAGCGGTTCCTCTCGCTTGGCGCGGACCGGCTGGGAACCAGCGCGCTCGTGCGGCTGGCAAAGGAGGAAGAAGCATGACGGCAAAACGGGTTTTTCTGATTGTTCTGGACAGTCTCGGCGCCGGAGAAGCGCCCGATGCGGCTGCGTTCGGGGATACCGGCGCGCACACGCTGCGCAGCATTTTCCGCACGGGGATGCTCCGCATTCCGACCCTGCAGAGGCTGGGAATCGGGAACATTGCAGGTCTGGATTTTCTGGGCGCGGTCTCCCGTCCTGCCGCAGCCTACGGCAAAATGCGGGAGCGCTCGGCGGGGAAGGACACCACCATCGGGCATTGGGAGATTGCGGGGCATGTCTCGCCGCGCCCCATGCCCACCTTCCCGCATGGGTTTCCATCCGACCTGCTGGACCGCTTTCGGGCGCTGACCGGCAGGGGCGTGCTTTGCAATCTGCCGTATTCCGGTACCGATGTCATCCGCGACTACGGCGAGGAGCATCTGCGCACGGGGGACCTGATTGTCTACACCTCGGCAGACAGCGTGTTTCAGATTGCGGCGCATGAAGATTTGGTCCCGCCGGAAGAACTTTATGCCATCTGCCGCCGGGCGCGGGAGCTGCTGACCGGCGACTATGCAGTCGGCAGGGTGATTGCGCGACCGTTTGTCGGGCACAGTGCTGCCGATTTTACGCGGGTTTCGGCTGACCGCCGCGATTTCTCGCTGGAGCCGCCGGTTCCGGTTCTGCCGGATGTGCTGAAGGCGGCGGGGTATGACGTGCTGTCGGTCGGAAAGATTATCGATATTTTCGCCGGGCGCGGATTTACGGAATTTTACCGGACGCACGGCAACGACGAGGGGATGGCGGTGACCGCCGAACTTGCCGGGCGCGATTTCCGGGGCTTGTGCTTCGTCAATCTCGTGGATTTCGACATGCTCTACGGGCACCGCAACGATGCGCCGGGCGATGCCGCCGCGCTGAACCGTTTTGACGCATGGCTGGCGGATTTC
>USMO01000028.1 GCA_900555785.1 uncultured Eubacteriales bacterium
GGTCCTTCGGGTTACCGGTGCTGATCGGCTCATGGAAGAACAGCAGCACCGTATAGCCTTTTTCGCGCGCCAGCGCAAGGTCGGCACGCAGCAGCGGGACCTGCTCGTCGCGGAAGGTGCCTGTGCCGTTGTCCATCTGGATGACCATGACCTTTTCCTTCAGGATGCGCGAGGTGTAGAGAATATCGTGCTCCCATGCGTTGGCAACCAGCTGTTCGCGCTCCGTGTCGGACAGCGTTTCGTCAACCGTGCCCTGCATTTTCTGCACCCGCTCGTGGTTGCCGAGGGCGACCAGCACCCGGCTGACCTTGCCGTCGGCATCGCGGTAGCGGTCCCAAACCGTCTTCTTCAACAGGTTCAGACTGCCCTCGGAGAGGTAGTCGGTTGCGTCACCGGTGATGACGATCTGGTCGGGGTTCTGACTGTCGGCGTAATCCAGCGCTGCACTGGCGTTCGGGGCAAATTTGCCGTTTGCGCCCCATTCGCGGTACCGCCAGGTGCTGAGAAGCGTTGGATTTTCCAAATCCGTTTGAGTCATGGAGGACAGGTGCAGGTCGGTCAGCTGAATGACGGTTACGGGGTCGCCGCCCTTGCCGGAATCGATGGAAATTTCGCGAATTTTGACGGATCCTGCCATGCCGTAGTGCCAGGGGTCCTTCGGGGTGACCGGGTCATCTGTCTTGGCGGTGGTGGATTCCGCCCCCGGAGAATCGGTATCGGTTGCAGCATCGGTGTCTGTATCGGTTGCGGGCGGGGGATTGTTGCCGGTGGCACACGCTGCCAGGGCAAGCGCCAAGAGGCAGGCGAGCAGCGCCAAAAAGCGTTTTTTTGTGGGTTTCATAGGTTCTCCTAAAATTGGGGATAGGGAGCAGACGGTTGGTCTGCTCCCAGGGGAAAGTGTTTACTTTTCGAGCCAGTCAGCCAGGTCAGCGGCAACCTTGCCGCCCTTGCCGATGGATTCCAGCGCGGTGGAAAGGGAAGGATAGGTCCCGTTTGCAACATTGACCGCAATGTCACCGATTCCGCCCGGATTCAGGTAGTGACCCAGGTCGAAGTTCAGGGTGCGGCGGATGATTGCCAGGCTTTCCGGGGACTGCGCATCCTTCACCGCCTGTGCGGAGACAACGGTATCGAAGTAGAACGGCACGATGTCGGTGTATCCGATGTAAGCCAGGCATTCCACAACGTCGCCGATGCGCTGACGGTTAGCCTCGGTGGTCTGTGCAAGAATCGCAAAGGTATCGGTACCGGAGCCGGCAAGCGACTGGTAATCCTTGACATCGGTGCTGTACTTCGGGAAGGGGAGGATACCGAAGTCGATGTCTTTGTATGCGGTGGTTGCGGATTTGATGTTATCATCAAAGTAGACCAGATTGCCGTCAGTGAACAGTTTTCTCGCTTTCCCGAGGTCATCCTCCTGCTTTGCGCAGGATTCCTTGAGGAAGGCGGTGAAGGCATCGATGGTATCATAGCAGCGCTGGTTCTGAATGTCGATGGTGAAGGTTTCGTCCTCGTTGATGACGATGGTGGAGTGACCGGAAGCATAGAGGGCATCCATTGGACCGCGCCAGATTTGGCTGACGTAGCCGTAGCCGCCGTTGCTTGCAACCGTTGCGCCAACGTTGCGCGCGGACTGGAAGAAGGTTTCAAAGGTCCAGTTGTTGTCGGCTACATACTCGTAGGGGCTGGTAGCCTGCGCATTGTTGACAAGGGTTTTGTTGAAGTACATGCAGTTGGCAACGCCGATGCTGAGGTAGGAGATGTCGCCGTTTGCGGCGTAGAGGGCGCCGCTCGGGGTCGACCATGCAGTCTTAATGTTCTGGCTCCACCAAGGGGCATCGAGGTTGACAGTGGGGAGGTAGCTCCAGTCGAGATAGTAGCCGGAAATTGCCTCGTGGAAGATCTGTCTGCCGTGGTTGATGACCAGGTCATAGGCGTCAATTTCGGTCAGCGCGGCGTTCTTGACGGCGGCATGAACGTTATCCATCGAGTCGGTGACAAAGGTGAGGGTGACACCCATTTTGCGCTCAACCTCGCGGTTGCGGTAGTAGACCTTTTTGTCAAGTTCGGTTGTTGTGGTGGTGATTTTGTCAACCGCCATTTCGCGGACGTATTCATCGTCCTGGCGCATCAGGATTTTAAACTCGGTGTCGTCATAGGTGTTGCCGGAGTAGTTCGGGGTCAGCTCCTCATCGCCACCGGTGGTCACCTCTTCTTTGGTGCTTGTTTCGGTATCGGTCTTGTTCGGCTCGTTCCCGTTTGTTTTGCAGGCGGCAAGCCCCAGCGCCATAGCCAGCGCCAGCGACCCAAGCCCAAGCCGCTCTAACAGGTTCATGTTGTTTTTCATTTTTTGTTTCCTTCTTTGGGATAACGTTTGGTTATTCGCCCCAAACCTCGCCATAGGATTTGGCATCATCGTGATATTTCTTCTGGACGCCGGAAGTTGCGATAACATCGCAGGAATCAACCGGCAGGAGGGTCATACTGGGGTTTAAATACTGCTTTTTCATTTGATAAACTCCCTTTTTGTATTCTTTTAGTATTCGACCGTGATTTTGAGGGCGTGACCCTGCTCATAGCACATGCCTCTGAGCAGAATCTGGGGGATATTGCGGGTTTTGCCGAGGATTTCGCTGTAGAAATCGCCGTGGACGTGACCTGCAAAGACAGCGGCAACGATGTCGGAGTTATCGCGAATCAGGTTCCAAATGGCTCTGCTTGCAGCCGAGTCATTCTTGGTTCCTGCCGCAACGTTTTCATAAAGATTTTGGGTTTTGTTGACGCCACTGTCGTATTTTGGAGTATCCGGGTCATAGGTGATTTGAACCGACGTATCTGCCGGGTTGCCGGTTCCAAGGGGAGTGTGCATGAACAGCAGCACAACATAGCCGTTCTCTCGTGCGGTTTCCAGGTCTGCTGTCAGCTTTGCAACCTGTTCCTCATGGAAGAGCTTGCCGAAATGCGGTCTTGCAATCTCGTCGCGGTCATCCAAGCCGTTGTCCATGGTGATTACCATGACCTTATCCTGCAGAACGCGGGACGCGTAATACAGGTCATGGTCCCAACCGCCTCGAAGCATTTCGGTCCGTTTCGCAACCGTTAGGGATTCGTCGACCTCTCCACCCATTTTCTGTACCAACTCATGATTCCCGGGGGCAATCATGACTTGGTCGTTGTAGGGGTTCCAGATTTTTTCTCTCAGAAATGCCAATCCACCATAGGAGAGATAATCCAGAGCATCGCCGGTAATTACAAGCTGATTGGCTTTCAGATTGTCGAAATACTTCAGCGCACTCGTCAGGTTGCGGTTCACATTGTTTTGATCCGGCCAGTTGCGCTTATAGAAGGTACCATTCTTCTTTCCATCTTTGCCCATAAGTGTCACATTGTTCTTGTCGCCTTCATTGCAAAGACCAATATGCAGGTCGGTCAGCTGGAGAATGGTGACGGTGTTTCCGCTGTTTCCAACTTTGATGTTGAAATCGCGAATCAACAGATCGCCGCTATTGCCGTCCTTGTACGGGTCGCCCGGTTTAGTGGTTTTCATGACTCTTTTTTTTTAGCGTATTCTTCCAGCAGTACGCGCTGCGAAGCGGTGTAGGGGCTATAGACGGTCTTGCCATCAACGACCGTTGCATTTTGGTAGTCTCCTGTTTGGGTTTCGTTGATGTCATCCAGGGCAGCTTGCGCAATCCCGGCAAGGCTGCGGCAATTACCTGTGGAATCAAACGCAGAGTAAACGATATGCTCCTCGCCGTTGATTGTATAAACAACGTAGGATCTTGCTGCAAAGTTTGTGGTAATCTGGTCGTCAGGCAGCCCGATAATCGAAGCATTGAAGGTTCTCTTACCATCCGCAATCGTCCAGCCTTCTTCGGTTGCTTCAATGTTTGCAAACTTCAGCTTGCCTTCCTCTTTTGCCTTGGTCAATGCCTCCAGCGTAAACGCGCCGGCTTTTTCAATATCCTCTGCCTTTACAATCAGCGTGCCGCATTTGACAAATGTTACAAGGCCGTTTGCGTTTGCAGCAAGTTCTTGCAGGGTAGAGCCGAACATTATTCCGTTCTGATCGCCCACAATGCGGACAGCCGCGCCTTTATTTGTTGTGGGAGCAACGGCTTCAATGTAGGTTACATCTCCGAATGTAGCAAATTCTTTCTCCACAGTACGTGTCACATTTCCGGAGACAATATAGGTAACTTTGCCTTCAGACAATGCGAGGTTGTCAGCCCACTCAAGCTCTTGTACTGCTTTGATTGTTGCATTGTCAAGCACCTGAATGGTTGCTTTAGTCATTTTATAAGAGTCAGTATTTCGGAATTTAATAGCACTTTTATTTGATACCAATTTGGCATTGTCTTGCAAAGTCAAATTGAAACTATTTGCATTTCCATGTCCGCTAATAAAGATTGCACAAGTCCAATCCGCGTCAGTTGTTTGAATTTCAGTCTGTCCCGCTGCCGTGACAACTACAGAAGACTGAATGCCGCTAATCTGAATTGCACGGTGCTCTCCGTTAACTTTAGAGGTACCGTCCAGAGAGAGCAATACATCAGCCATGGTTTCCTTGAATTGCACCGCATGACCTTTGCTCTCTAAGGTTGTATTTACCACATTGACTGTGACGGCGTTTTTATTTTGGTAGATATAAAGTGCATTGTTATCTCCACCATTTCCCGTGCTTTTTACTGTGCTACCTTCTAACGAGATATTTACTGTGGAAAAAGTCTTCGGCACTGCAAAAACTTGCTTTTTAGCAGTCAAAGTAGATTTCACTACTGTGATATTTATTGCGTCTTTATTGTTAGTATAATCAAACAGATTGGCATCCGCTGTAGCTTCAACATTGGAATCGGCAATTGTAACAGTAATATTTGTAATACTCTGAGTGGTCTTGATTTTCGTTCCATTCTTTATTTCCAGCGTTGCTTTCTCGGTATTTCCGAGTTTCAGTTTTGCAATTTCGGAAATATCAATGGTTGTATTATTCAGTTTCCATGTTGCGTTACCGTTTCCGTATTTGGCAAACACAGAACCAACTTTTTTTACAGTAGTTTTATTACCATCTGCATCAGTTGTTTCAGTAGTTTGAGTTGCAAACTTGCTGTTCTTATCAATGGAAAACTTGCATCCAATTAGTTCAAACGCAATATTAGCACCGGTATTTGAAACAAAAAGCCCATCGCTGTTACGGTTATAACCTCTTGTAATATTAAAGGTGCAATTGCCAAAAGTCAAAGTTCCACCGCTGCTAACAATGCAACCAATCTCACTTGTCGAACTGTCTTTTGTAACAATGATTGTGTTTTTAACCGTCAACGCTCCTTTTTCAAGACGAAAAGCGGCAGATGTAGTCAACGTCTTATTGTTTCCGTCAAGGACAAAAGTGTTACCGTTCGTAACTACAATGTTACTCTCCAGAGTGGTATTATCAATCAGGGTAACCGTAACCGTCTTGTTGTTGCTTTTAAGTGCTTCTGAAACTGCGGTATTTACATTGTTGTAATACTTGCCTTCGCTTGCCTCTCCAACCCGGCAAACGTTGCCGGCTTCTCTGGCGGCTGTGTCACGAGGGTCTTCTGTGCCCTCTGCCGCCACGGGCAAGAGACACAGGACCGAGGTGAGAAGCATGGAAAGCGCCAGGAACAGGGATAACAGTTTCTTTTTCATTGCATTTCTCCTTTGTTTTGTTTTTTTCGGCACGCCCTCTAAATTTCCATTCTTACTCTGTCCGGACAGAAAAAGGGAAGAAACCTGTTTTGAGCGCGTTTTACAATCTTTTTTGTTGAACTCGCCGAATGCGTGCCGATGTTTCGAGACCATTATAGCATAATCCGTCAGGTATATCAAGTGTTGTTTCAATCCGATTATCTTGAAATTTCAATCTTTTCGCTTGACAAAACAGGATTGAAATGTTATAATAGGAATGGAACCAGATTTGCCTTGTCGGTTTATTCACAGGAGGCTCACAAATGGTCATTACGCACATCCGGGAAAACACCACAAAAATCTTTTTCCCCAAGACCGTCAGCCAGGCGCCGCTCCGCGTCCTGGAAATCGGCAGGAGCAACCCGCCCGTTGGCTATGACTCCGGCAGAATGCCCCGCCCGGTCTGGGTGCTCCACTTTATCCTCAGCGGGCACGGCATCGTCTGCGGCATGCCGTTTTCCGCTCCCTGCGCCTTCCTCTTTACCCCCGATACCGTTCAGCGCTACACCGTTGACCCCGACAGCGACTTTTTTGAGCAATACTGGATCAAGTTTTCCGGTCCCGCTGTCCCTGCCTACCTCTCCGAAGCCGGCATCCCAACCGCCGCCGGTGTTTTTGCCTGCCCGTATATTCACAAAGCGGTTGCCCTCTTGCGCGAGTCGCTGTCGCTCTCCTTTTATCGGGAGAAGGACGAGGGCTACTGCATGCTTGGCGTGCTTTTCCAGCTGTTTGCGCTCCATACTGCCGCCCTGCGCGGGGGGAACGACGGCGTGCAGCACATCAGCCAATGCGTCCTTCGCCTCTGCGACTATATCCACGAGCACTACACCGAACCCGTCACCGAGCGCATGCTGGCAGACCTGGTCCATCTGTCGGTCCCTTACATGCACAAGCGCTTTGCAAAGGAGATGGGAACGCCGCCAATCCGCTATCTGAATCAATATCGCATTCAGTGCGCCCAGCGCCTGCTGTTGGAGGAGCGCATGACCGTGACCAAAATTGCCGAGGCAACCGGGTTTCTGGACCCAAATTATTTCTGTTGCGTCTTTCAGCGCTACAGCGACGGCATGTCGCCAACCGAATACCGCCGCCGGAACCTCCTGCACACCGACCCGCCGCTGGGGGAGGACATTCCCTGACTGCCCAAAGCAGGGGCACAAAAAAGCAGAGGCTCGCGCCCCTGCTTTTCTTCTTCCTTAATAATATTTCGTCCATTCCTTGGTTTCGGGCGCATCATTGGGGGTATTCCCGCCATTCCCGCCGCTTGGCTGCGCGGTGTAGCCCTCGACAAAAATTTCGCGAATGCGCTCCACCTCCGCGGCGGTTACGCCTTTGGAAATCAGCCATGCCTTGGCTTTCTCGGCTTTCGTCTCGCCCGCAAAATTGTCCAGCTTGCTCCACCACTGCTTGAACTCGGTTGTAAAGTTGTTGATTCGCGACCCCTGCGTGGAAAAATTGGTAAACAGGTAGTCCCGCGCAATGTCGTTGTAGTCTGCCCCGCAAACCGTCAGCAGAATGAAGGTGCAAATGCCCGTGCGGTCCGCGCCTGCTGTGCAATGGAGGTAGACGGGATTCTCGTCCGCTTTGGCAATCAATCCAAAGATGGTCTTGTATTCGTCTGCAAACTCCTCAAACCGCCGGCTTTCGGTCCCGGACGGAATCGAGACCGCCGTATATCGGATGCCGTCCACATAAGGCCCCTGGCATTGATAGGCATCCCGCAAATCAATTTCCTGCCGGATGCCCAGGCGCAGCATCTCTGCCTTGCCCGCTTCGGTGATGCCGTCCAGCTTTGCGCCGCGATAGTACAGCCCCTGCCGAATCTTTCCGTCTGCCACCAGCGAGGATGCATACCCGCCAATGTCGCGGACGTTGGTCACGCCGTCAATGTAGAGGTTGCGCGGACCCTGCGCCTCGATTGTCATGCTGTGTACCGGGTTCGCCTGCGCCTCGGCAAGCGTTGTTCCACCGCGCCACCAGACCGTCTCTCCCAGCATCAGGTTGTAAACGCGATAGCTCCTCGACTGCAGCCCGTTCACGGTTACCGCACCGTCAAAGGATTCGTTTCCGGCATACTGCAGCACATAGCCGTCCGCACTCTCGGCACAGTCGGCAGAGAAATCCATCAGCGTCCCCGCAGGACGGCTCCATTCCTGAACGCCGTTTGCGTAGGCGGTGATGTTCTCCGGGTTCGGGTCGGTCAGGTACCGGTATTGCAGCGCCGTGTGAAAGTCGTTCTCGGGAACGGTGTCCTCAACCGGCGGCACGTAATCCAGTTTTCGGATTGCAAAATCGAAATAATCGATGTTCGGGTTGCCTTTGCCGGTATTTGCCGCTACGCTGACGCGGAAGGAATGCCGCCCGGCGGGCAGCGTGACCGCCGTATAGGAGAACGACTCCCACGCGGTGATGTCTTCCCGTGCCGCAAGCACGGTCTTCTCTGCCTGAAGCGGCATGTTCTTGTTTTCGTTGATCAGGTAGGTGTAGGATTGGGTCAGGTCCTCGTCGCAGCCCTTCCATTTGCCGGTTTGCGCATAGGCTGCGGTCATCGTCAGCTCCGCAGGGAATGCCAGCTCGACCCAAAATTCAAAGTAGCCGCCTTTGGAGGTGTCGCCGGTCGCCGCTGCGAGAAATTTCCCGTCCGAGGCATCCGCGCGCTCCACGATGACGGTTGCATTGTCACCCGACTTTTTGTAATTTGCCGTGTCAACCGCTTCTGCTTCCAGCCGTGCGGTCCCTTCCCGGTAAATCCGCAGCGTGCTCCCGGCAACTTCGTATATCGGAAGATTGGGCGATTCGCCGGTTGTCTCGTCTGCTGTTGACGGCGCGGTTGGCGCATCGGTCTCTGTCGTCCCGCCTGTCAGGGTACCGGACGCCGCACCGGGGATGGTTGTCCCGCTGCAAGCCGTGCCGAACAGTATCAGAGTAGCCCAAGCTGCCGAAAGAATCGCAATTCGTTTCTTCATGTCGTTTTTGCTCCTTTTGTGGGGAATATCTTTATTATAGCATATCCCCACGCCGTCTGCCCAATGTTTTTTGAGCCTAAAATCTTGATTTCTCAAGCTTTTTTGAGGGGGGGCACCATTTCCGAAAAGGAGTAAAGCGGATGACCGAAAAGATTGCCGCAAGAAAGGCAAGACGCAGAAAGAGATTGCCGACCAACTTTGCATCATCCGGTCGTGCACCGCTTCGTTGACCGGTGTGCGTTCGGTAAAGGAGCGGAGCAGGGAGGCTCGCAGGTCATCTGTAAAATTGTAGATTTGGAGAAATTCTTCAAAGTCAAGCGGATACATGGTCAGCATAGGATTGACACTTTCGCAATAGAAAATTGCTATGTTTTGTCATTTTTTTCAATATAGAACGAATGGAAATTGACACTTTTCCAAAACCGGAGGATGAAATGTTACGGATGATGCACATGGGAAAGAAAAAAGGTGCCGGAGGTGTGTTTTCCTGATTTTTCCGAAAATGAGAGGGGATAAAAAGCGGGTATGTCACCAATAATAGGAGTAAACCAAAAAAATTACCATTGGAGGCATATATGAAGGCAACCGGAATTGTTCGTCGGATCGACGATCTCGGGCGCGTGGTGATCCCCAAAGAGATCCGCCGCACCATGCGTATCCGGGAAGGCGACCCGCTTGAAATTTATACTGACCGCGAGGGAAAAGTCATTTTCAAAAAGTATTCTCCCATTGGGGAGCTTGCATCTTTTGCAACACAGTATGCGGAGACGCTGCACCGCATTTGTTCGCTGGCGGTGGTGATCTGCGACCGCGACGCGATCATTGCCTGCGCGGGGGTCCCCAAGAAGGATTACTCCGAAAAGCCGCTTTCCGCGGAGCTGGAGCATGTGATGGAGGGGCGCAGTCTGTTCGTTTACCGCGAAGGAGACACGCCGATGCCGGTCTTAGGGGAGGACAGCCCGTTTTCGGTCAGCTGTGCCATGCCGATTATCAGCGAGGGAGATGTGGTTGGCTGTGTGGCGTCGGTTCTGGACCGCTCCCGCGACCGGGATGCCCGCAGGGACGCTCCGACGGGGGACGTGGAGACCAAGCTCGTCCTGACCGCAGCCGGCTTTTTGGGCAAGCAGCTGGAACCGTGAGATGTTGCCTGCACTTTGCGGGACTGTTTGGAAGGGGTCGACCGATTCCGGGTCGGCTCCTTTTTTTCGTTCTCCTGGCATGGATTTACAGAATATTCATAACTTTCTTTTGGAAACCGTTGACAAAGTGTTCGGAATGTGATACAATTTCATTATATTGGGGCAGAAGGCGTTTTGTTGGAAAAAGCCAAACGAAAGCTGTCCGGATTACAAAAACAGGAGGTTGTCTTTATGGAGAAAGACACAGCAATTGGCACGCAAAGGCTTGCCAGCCTGTTTGACGCGGGGACCTTTGCCGAGGTCGGCGCGTATATCAAACGGGAAGACGGAAAAGCATCCGGCGCGACCTGCGGCTACGGTGCCGTAAACGGAAAACTGGTGTTTGCGTTCGCGCAGGACAGCGACCGGGAAAAGGGCGCGTTTGACCGCACGGTTGCAAAAAAACTTCATATGTTATATGAAAGCGCGATGCGCAACGGTGCGCCCATCGTTGGTGTGTTCGACAGCATCGGTGCCTATATGACCGATGGGGCTGATGCAATGGCTGCTTACGGCAGTCTGCTGGCAGACATCAGCCGGGCGTCCGGCGTCATCCCGCAGATTGCCCTGATTGACGGTGTGTGCGCAGGGCTTTCGGCAACGGCAGCTGCAATGTTCGATCTGACCGTAACGATAGAAGGGAAGTCGCAACTGTTCATCGGTGCGCCGTTCCTGACCGGCAAGACAGGGGACGCGGCAGCCGTTGCGGCAAGCGGGCTTTCGGCGGTGACCGCAAAGGACGAAGCCGACGCGAAAGCCCGTGCAAAGGCCGAACACGACCGGATCGCGGCAATCGGTGCGGAACGACTGCGCCGGATTATGCCCGATAACGTGCAGGGGGTCATCGTGGCCGAACTCAACGAAACGGAATACACAGACCCCTCCTACGAGTGCCGGGAAACCCGGAGCGTCCGCACCGTAATACTCGGCTTCTCGACCACCTCCCGCAACGGCTTCGGGGAACTACGGAAAGCCGCCGCCAACCTGCCCGAAACGGCGTATTTGGCCGAATATAACAAAGATTATGAACTCCGTTACCCCGGTTTCACACTCGGCAAGAGCCCCTCTTATGGTTGGAGCATCCACAAAATGACCCACTACACCCGCGAGGGATTTATCGACGCTCTGGCCTATATCGCCGGAGATGAGAATAATATCCGGCTCAGTAGCCCCAAGCCGGAGCGCACACCGGAACAAGAACAAGGGCAAACCTCTGTTCAAGGTGATTTTATCCTCGTGAACTACTCCGAGAAAGCGATAGCCCTATTCGGAGATACGAAGCCCATAAAGGACGCATTATCCGACCTCGGCGGACGGTTCAACGGGCGACTGACCTACCGCGGAGAGAAATGCGCCGGGTGGATCTTTCCCAAAGCGAAAGAAATGCAGGTGCGCGAGTTAATCGGCATGACCGAATAATCCCGAAGTCCAATTCGGGGACGGTAACCCCGTCCCCACATAAACTAACGAATCATAAAAATCCGAAAATATGAAAACCATTTATCTGCAAAGACAAGGCTCGACCGACACGTTTAACACCCTCAATGCAATCAACACGGATTTAGGGTATTACATCGAGGTCAAAGCGTGGAGCGACAACCGCTACAACATTATCATCGTATCGACCCGTAAGCAGGACGACGATACCAAAAACAAACGGATAGAAATAACCGCCGTTTATCCCTCATTGTCCGACGCATTCAGACGGGTGGAAAAGGAACTGCGGGAGGAATTATCCGAAGATGCGACCATTTCCGACACGATAGAAAAATACTGCCATAACAATTTTACCTACAAAAAAGTGTCAGACAAATATTTGGCGGTCTGTTTTTATGAGAAATCCACCGAAACGATACGCCTGTACCCCGAGAATTACTGCCTCGTCTCTTTCCGGCACAAGGGGACGAAAGACTACCTCCGAATGGACGGCGCAACGGCGGAATATCTGCCCATATTGGAAGAACAGGCCAAGCAATACGAAAAGGAGCAGAGTTGGACGTGCC
>USMO01000029.1 GCA_900555785.1 uncultured Eubacteriales bacterium
CTTGCCGCGTTGACCCCTACCCGAAAGGGGGTCCCTTCTCCCTCCAAGGTCTTCCCCAACCTCTCCCCCATCACTCCAGCTCAAACGCGCCGGTGTAGAGTTGATAGTATTGACCTTTTTCGGCAATCAGCTTTTCGTGGCTGCCGCGCTCAATGATGCGACCGTGATCGAGCACCATAATCACATCGGAGTTCCGAACAGTCGAGAGACGGTGCGCAATCACAAAGACCGTCCGCCCCTTCATCAGGGCATCCATCCCCTGCTGAACAATCGCCTCGGTCCGCGTGTCAATCGAGGACGTCGCTTCGTCCAGAATCATCACAGGCGGGTCCGCAACCGCAGCACGTGCAATTGCAATCAGCTGGCGCTGCCCCTGGGACAGGTTCGCACCGTTGTTCGTCAGAAGCGTGCCGTAGCCGTCCGGCAGACGCGTGATGAAATCGTCAGCACCGGCCAGCTTTGCAGCCGCAATGCACTCCGCGTCGGTCGCATCCAGCTTGCCGTAACGAATGTTGTCCATCACACTCCCCGTAAACAGGTTCGTGTCCTGCAGAACCAACCCCAGAGAGCGCCGCAGATCGTTCTTTCTGATCTTGTTGACGTTGATTCCGTCGTAGCGAATCTTGCCGTCCGCAATGTCGTAGAACCGGTTGATCAGGTTCGTAATCGTCGTCTTGCCGGCACCGGTTGCACCGACAAACGCCACCTTCTGCCCGGGCTCCGCATAAACCGAAACATCGTGCAGTACCGGCTTGCCGTCCTCGTAGGCAAAGTCAACGTCGGTCATCGCCACAGCACCCTTCAGCTCCGTGTAGGTCACCGAGCCGTCAGCCGCGTGCGGATGCTTCCAAGCCCAGTGCCCGGTGCGCTCCGTCGTTTCGGTAATCGTGCCGTCCGAGCCGATGTTCGCGTTGACCAGCGTCACATAACCGTCATCTACCTCGGGCGCCTCGTCCATCAGGCCGAAGATCCGGTTTGCGCCCGCAAGCGCCATGACAACCGAGTTGATCTGCTGCGACACCTGGTTGATATTACCCGTGAACTGCTTGGTCATCGACAGGAAGGAAACAATGACTCCAATGCTCAGCACCGTCGATGCCGGCTGCTGAATCAGATTCTCCAGGCTAAGGTTGAAAACACCGCTGATGTGCAGCAGGCACCCCGCCACCACAATAATCACGTACAGCAGGTTACCGATGTTCATGATGATCGGTCCCAGCATGTTCGCGTATGCATTCGCGCGATAGCTGTTCTGGAACAGCTCTTCGTTGACGCCGTCAAATTCCGCAGCCGTTTTCTGCTCGTGGTTGAAGACCTTAATCACCTTCTGCCCGTTCATGCTCTCCTGGACATTGCCTTCCAGGTCCGCAACCGACCGCTGCATCCGCATGAAGAACTTCGCCGAGCCGCCCCCCAGCTTGGCAGAAACCAGCATCATCAGAGCCACACCGGCCAACAGGATCAGCGTCAGCCAGATGCTGTAGTACAGCATGGTGAAGAAGACCGTAACAACGATCGACCCGGCACGAATCAGCGTCGGAAACGACTGACCGACCAGCTGGCGGAGCGTGTCAATATCGTTGGTATAGTAACTCATAATGTCGCCGTGCTTGTGCGTGTCAAAATACTTGATCGGCAGATTCTGCATGCCGTTAAACATCGTCTTCCGCATCTTGCACAGAAAGCCCTGCGTGATGACCGCCGCCATCTGCGTTTCCAGCGTGACCGCAATCAGCGACAGCACATAGAAACAAATCAGCACCAGCACCTTCGGCACGATAATCCGGCTTGCTTCTGCCCAGGTGGTGCCGTTTTCCAGACAGGTCTGGATTGCGTTGGTCACCTGCTCCAGGAAGATTGCCGGAATTGCCGCCGTGATTGCCGAGAAGACAATGCAGACAATCGCCACCGGAATCATCTTCGGGTAATACCGGAACATCAGCCTGATAATCCGGTTCAGCTGGCGAAAATCAATCTTCCGCTTGCCACCCGGTCCCATCGGAGGCGCGCCGGCAGGCATTTTCTTTTCAGTTGTTTTCATCTTCCGCACCTCCGTTCGTTTGCTGCTCATAGATTTCGCGGTAGATCGGGCTGTTTGCCATCAGTTCATCGTGCGTGCCCATTCCGTCGATTCTGCCGTTGTTCATGATGATAATCAGATCGGCATCCTGCACCGATGAGAGCCGTTGCGCAATGATGATCTTCGTGGTTTCCGGAATATACGACCGGAATCCAGCCCGGATGAGCGCATCGGTCTTGGTGTCGACCGCAGAGGTCGAGTCGTCCAGAATCAGAATCTTCGGCTTTTTCAAAAGCGCGCGGGCAATGCAGAGCCGCTGCTTCTGACCGCCGGAAACGTTCGTGCCGCCCTGCTCAATTTTTGTGTCATAGCCGTCCGGGAAGGAGCGCACAAATTCGTCAGCCTGTGCCAGCCGGCATGCCTCCTCCAGCTCCGCGTCGGTCGCGTTCGGGTTGCCCCAGCGCAGGTTCTCTTTAATCGTGCCCGAAAACAGAAGGTTCTTCTGCAGCACCATTGCAACGGCATCGCGCAGGTCGGCGATGCCGTATTCCTTCACGTCCCTGCCGCCAACGCGGACCGTTCCTTCGGTCGCGTCATACAGCCGCGGAATCAGCTGCACCAGCGAGGATTTGCTCGAACCGGTGCCGCCCAGAATACCGACCGTCATGCCGGAGGCAATGTGCAGGTCAATGTCTTCCAGCGCGAATTTCTTCGCCTCGGCAGCGTACTTGAAGCTCACGTGGTCGAAATCCACCGAGCCGTCCGGCACCACATGCACCGGGTTCTTCGGCTCTTCCATATCCGGGGCCTCGTTGAGCACCTCGCAGATTCGCTTTGCCGATTCTGCCGACATCGTAATCATAACATAGATCATCGACAGCATCATCAGCGACATCAGAATCGACATACCGTAGGTCAGAAGCGCCGACAGCTGACCGATCTGCACACCGCCGTAACCGTTGATTGCCATAAAGGAGCCGAGCAGCAGGATGACCGTCATGTTGAAATACATGCAGAAATTCATCAGCGGCGTGTTGACCGCGACAATCTTTTCGGCTTTGGTGAAGTCGTTCCGAATGGAATCAGCCTCGCGCCCGAACTTCTCTTTTTCGTAGTCCTCCCGCGCAAAGCCCTTGACAACGCGCATGCCGCGGACGTTCTCTTCAATCGATTCGTTCAATCGGTCGTATTTGCGGAACACCCGATGGAACGCGGGCATCGCCTTGCGGCTGATGATAAACAGTCCCACGCCCAGCACCGGAATGACCACAGCGAACGTGCAGGCAAGCCAGCCGCCCATGTAGGCAGCCATTGCAACCGAGAAGATCAGCATCAACGGGCAGCGGACAGCCGTCCGGATGATCATCATGTAAGCCATCTGCACATTGTTGACGTCGGTTGTCACACGGGTCACAAGAGACGAGGACGAGAATTTGTCGATGTTCGTAAAGGTAAATTCCTGCACCTTGTGGAACAGGTCGTGGCGCAGGTTCTTCGCATAGCCGGACGATGCCTTTGCGCAGGTAAAACCGGCAAGACCGCCGCAGGTAAGCGAGCAGATTGCCATCAGCGCAAGAATCAGTCCGATGCGCACAACGTAGCCGACCTCGATTGCCGTGCCGTTCTGCGCAGCCGTGGACAGGTAGTTGATCAGGAAGGTTGCGGTAATATACGGAATGACGCACTCAATTGCCGCTTCTCCGACCATCAGGAACAGGGTGATGACGGAGGGTCGCTTGTATTCCCGCACGCTTTTTGCAAGTTGTTTGATCGTGTTCATAACGGGTTGCTTTCCGTTCCTTTCATTTGTTGTAATTCGCGGTTCTCCAAAACCGCCGCAAGACGTTCGAGCAGGGCTGTCAGGGTCTGATACTCCTCCGGCGTAAACGCCGCCTGCACTTCGGTCTCCATCCGCTGGACCCCGGCAAAGACCGCATTCAGCAGCGTTTCCGCGCGCGGTGTCAGCACCAGCCGTTTCAGCCGGGCATCACCGCCGACCGATTCGCGCCGCAGAAAGCCTTTTTGCTCCATCAGCTCCACCATGCAGGAAACCGTGGACCGCCGGATCTTAAATTCGGTCTCCAGATCCTTTTGATAGACCGCTTCGCCGGCGTGATCCTGCAGGTAGCGCAGGACCCAAAAGTTTCTGCCGGTCATGGAGTCGGTATAATTCCGGCTCTCTTCCCCAATCACATTGTCAATGTTCCGGCGATACAGGTGCGACACGTGCCCGACCCGCCTGCCAAGTCCGATTGGTTCCGCATTCAATTGTTTCACTCCTTTCGTTATCAGTTAGCGTGCTAACATATCTGTTAGGATGCTAACATTTTACCACAATCCGGAGCAATTGTCAATCCCGCAATCTCTCACGAGCTTTTGCCAAAATTCTGCACCGTTTTCGGGCAGTTCATACAAAAGCAAGACCCCCATAGCGCACTCGCAGCCGATTTTCCCGCAAAAAGCAAAAAAGCTCTTGACAAATTCTGTCAAAAGCAGTATCATAAAGTTGTGACCGGAGCAAACCCGGTCGCCTTGGATGTGTTGGCGGTCGATCCCTCCCGTGCGGGAGAGGGTTGTACATCATCTTCGATTTGATAACCCCTCTTCCGAAAGACGGCATGGGTGATGAGCATGCGGAATATCCTGGAGCAGATTCTTCTGCCGGGTGGTGCCATCGGTTCGATGGCAGGCAGCATTGTCGCAATCGTGACCTATCTGCAAAACAAAAAGACGAAAGAACCGCCCTCTATCCCTTCCCCAAGCGGCAAGGGCGGTTATTTCTTGACCGGGAGGGCATCGGCAAAGCCAACACATCCTCGTACTTATAGGATACCATAAAATGCGGAAATGTCAAGTGGGGTCCTGAAATTTCCGCATTTTCGGTTCTGGAGGAGCTACCCCTCAAGATCTTCGTAATCCCGGCGTCCCATGATGCGGTCGATGTAGAAATCGGATTGCTTGGCAAGCTCCTCGTTGAATTTCTCCATGCCGTATTGCTCCGCAAGGGTCGGCATGCCCGAGAAGAGGTCCGTTCCAAGCCCCAGCCGTCCGGTGGAAATGCGGAATCCCATGCTCGACAGCACGGTCGGATAGAAATCGTATGCGGTAAACGCGCGGTTCTTCGTCGCATCGGTCGAGGTAACCGGATTCAGAATCAGGTTATACCGTCCGCGCTCGTCTGCCGGGACACCTCCGCAGATTCCCTTCTGCATGTTCGGGTGGTCTCCGACGATTACAACCGTCGTATTCTCGTAGAACGGCTGTTCCTTCAGCCACATGACAAACCGATAGACCTCGCGGGAGGTGGTTGCGTAGACCCGCTCTGCCCGGCTTGCCTCCGACTGCACGCTGCCGTTGTAGCCGTCGCCCGGCTCATAGAGGTATCCGCTGAAGTGAGTATCGATGGTGCTGATGAAGAGATGCCAAGGCTCGTTCGAACTTTCAGCCTCTGCCTCCAGCACCTTTTGGGCAATGCGGAGGGTTGCTTCGTCCGAGAAACCCCAGGTGTTGGTCTGCGACTTCGGAACCGAAAAATCCTGCCGCTTGCCGGTCACGCTGCTGACATAGAACGGGTGGTCCACATCCACAAGCGTATAGTCCCCATGCGCCGTGAAATACTCCGCAACGCCGCCGAAGGAGGTCTCCGCGCCGGAGACCAGGATGTTCCGGTAGCCGTTCTGCTGCAGGACATCGCCCAGCGTCCAGGCTCCGGACAGAAACTTTTTGGAATGATAGGAGTTTTCCTTGCCAACCGGGACCTTGAAAGGCAGCCCGGAGGTATAGGAGATCAGCGCCGCCGTGGTCCAGGTCGAACCGAAGGCGTTGAGCGTACCGTGCGTGCCCTCATCGGTTGCAAAAAACACCGCATCCGGCTCGGACAGCAGGTTGTACAGCTCCGCAATCACGTCCTCGTCCCAGAACCCGCCGTGCTCGCGCGAGAAGAAGGAGGTCTCCATCGACTCCAGCTCAATCAGAATCAGATTGCGCTTGTTCTCCGGCGCGGCAATCCGTCCGGGCACCTTGGGGTCGACATAATGCTGCTCCAGAAATTCCGACTCGGAAAAGCTGGCACGCAGATAGGAAAACGCGCCGACCTGCCCCAGCCCAATGCCGACCAGCAGCAGACAGCTGATGAGGGTAAAGAGCCATTTGGGATGGACCGGAAGGAAGACAAACGTGCGCGTCTTCCCGGTCTTCCGGGAGGTCCGGCTGCAGGCAACCGGACGGCGGCGGAACCCATACTGCAGAAACAGCAGCAGGGCACTCACCGCAAGGCAGGGCACGACCAGAATTGCAGCCGCTTTGCCGACGGCTTCCCCGCCGCCCTCTCCGACACCGCCGGTCAGATAGAACCACAGTTCATCCAGCTTTTCCGCAGGAAACAGAACATGGATGTAGATTCCGACTGCACACGCTATGACCGACAGGACCGTAACCAGAACATGAACCGCAACCGCAATGCGGTGCAGAACCGGATGTGCCTTCCGCTTTTCCATATGGCTCCCCCTTTTGCAACCCGATTATTTGTTGTACTTCTTCTCGATCGCCGCCTCGCGGGAATTGATGGCATGCATCACAGCCGGGTCAAACTTGAATTTCCGCTCATAGGTCATCAGACCGTTCTGCTCCTGCTCCACGTCAAACAGCTGGGTATAGCAAAAGCCCATGATGTCTTCGTTGTCCAGCAGCACATCGGTCAGCCCCTTGTAGCGGTCCAGGAATTCCTGCTCGGTCTCCGGACCTTTGCCGTAGCCCCAGCCGTCTTTCTTGTCCGTCCAGCGAATGCCGCCGTACTCGCTGACGAAGACCGGCAGTTTCCCGTCGTAGTGCTGGCGGCTGTTGCGTGCGCGGTCGGCAGAGCGTGCGCACTGATCCATCACGATGCCCTCCGGAATCTGCGCATAGTAGGTCACGAATTTCTCCGGGTCCTGCTCGTAGTCGTGAACATCGTAAATATCGGTCTCCACATGGAAGTTTCCGCTGGTGTCAATCACCGGGCGGGTCGCATCCAGCGCTTTCGTCACGCGCCAGACCTGCGACAGCACGCTGTTGTCCTGCGCTCTGCCCCGGAAATCCCAGGTCTCATTGAAGGGGCACCAGCCGATGATGGCAGGGTGATTGTAGTCGCGCTCCACAGCCTCCAGCCACTCGGGCAGGAAGTGCGCAATCGCCCCCGGCTCGGAGATGTTCAGCTCCCAGTTTGCGTGCTCGCCCCAGCAGAGATAACCCAGACGGTCTGCCCAGTAGAGGAACCGCGGCTCGAAAATCTTTTCGTGCAGACGTGCGCCGTTAAAGCCCAGCTTCATCGAATTGAGAATATCGTTCTTCAGGTCCTCGTCAGTCGGAGCGGTGTAAATGCCGTCCGGATAGAAGCCCTGGTCCAGCACCCAGCGACCGAAGACCACCCGCCCGTTCAGACGGAAGGTTCTGCCAACCAGAGAGACGCTGCGCAAGCCGAAATAGCTGGTTGCACGGTCGGCCGGCTTTCCGTCCTTCGTCAGGGTCAGTTCCACATCGTAAAGATTGCCAATACCGACTTCCCACAGATGCTTTTCCGACAGCGGAACGGTTACCGTCACGCTGTTGCCGGTGATGCCTGCTGCCGAAGCAGTGCCGACTTCCTTGCCGTCATAGGTCACGCGGACCGCCAGCGCAGCCCCTGCCGGGTCACCGGCCAGACGGCATTCAACCGTCACGGCGCAGGCAGCGGTGTCAGGCGTCATGCGCAGACTGCCGATGTGCAGGTCCTCAACGGCTTCCACCCAGACGGTCTGCCAGATGCCGGTGGTGCGGGTGTAGGAGCAGCCGTAGGACGCAAACCGGCTCGACTGCTTGCCTGCAGGCTGGTTGTGCGAGCGCACATCGTCAAATGCGGAAAGCACCACACGGTCGTTTTCATAGTTCAGACAGTCGGTGATATCGAACGCAAACGGCGTATACCCGCCGGTATGCGTCCCGACCTGCTTGCCGTTGACCCAAACGGTTGCAAGGTAATCCACAGCCCCGAAGTGAAGCAGAATCCGCTTGCCCTTCCACTCGGCTGGAATGTTCAGCATCTTTGCGTACCAGACGCACCGCATGAAATCCTTGTGTTCCACGCCGGAGAGCTTGCTTTCGGGGCAGAACGGGACCGTGATGGTCCCTGCCAGCTTCGGTGCCTTTACCAAGCCGCGCGCCTCGCCGCTCTCTCCTGCATCAATCTCAAACTCCCATTCGCCGTTCAGGCAAAGCCATGCATCCCGCACCAATTGCGGACGCGGATATTCGTTTCTCGGAATCTGTTTCATCAGATGATCTCCTTTATTTTTATCCTGTTTTACGGGAGCGGCGCATGCAAACCGCTCTTCTTTATCTATTATAACATGTTTTTCACGCAAATGCAATAGATTTTTCACGCAAATACATGAGGAATCCAATCATTTTTGCGGAGATGGGCAGTATACAATCACCTTTTTCCCGGCTCTCCTCGCATGATCGATGACAAATTTCGTTCCATGGGAGCTTTGGTCCCAAAAAGCCACAACCATATCTGCGTAATCAATGATCTGCAGATTCTGCACCAGCGGCGCGCGCCTGCCCCAAGTTTGGTAATCCGGCAGAAATTCCTTCAGGGCGATTCCGTGAGCCTGCGCGTAACGCTTTGCGCAGGTATCTACTCCGACCGCACCGCCGGAAACGATTTCGGTTATGCCGGCAGGCAGATAGTCTTCCAAATGTAACACAACCAGACTTCTTGACCCAACAATTGCAACCTTCATAGCGTCCTCCCGAACTTATTTTAGATACATTTTGCATCCATACTAACCATTATAACACAAAACGGATGTAAAATGAAGTCAAAATAAGAAAAAGGAGAATCCTATGGCAATTAAGAGCATCAGTATCCGCATTGACAGCGACCTGCTCGACAAGCTCCATGTGGTTGCGGATTACGAAGGACGAAGCGCAAACAGTGAGATTAACATCTTGATTCGGGATGCCGTTGCACAATTCGAAGCGAAAAACGGCAAGATTTCCATTGGGGAGCCACGACAAAAATAAAGGCGGAAATTTCAAGAAATCTCTTGACATTTCCGCGTTTTATGGTATACTATAAGTACGAGGATGTGTCGGCTTTGCCGATGCCCTCCCGGGTTAAGAAATAACCGCCCCCGTCATCTTGGGGGATTCAGAGGGCGGTTATTTCTTCTTTTTGTTATGAAGATAGATGAGAACTTCAATAACAGCAGCGACTATGGAGCCCGTCGCGCCGCAGAGCAGGATTACCCGTTCTATGATGTCCAGCATTCTATCACCCCCTTCCGTCTTTCGGAAGAGGGCTTATCAAATTGAAGATGATGTACAACCCTCTCCCGCATGGGAGGGATCGACCGCCAACACATCCAAGGCGACCGGGTTTGCCCCGGTCACATTTTGATTATACCACAATTATCAGATTCTGTCAAGGCATTTTCTTGCCAATATGAAAAAATATCGGGACCTGCATGGCAGGTCCGGTTGCTTCGGGCTTGGGAATCTGCTCTCGCACCCGTGCGAAACGTCACAGGAGGCGGCATCTTTTGGTGTCGCCCCCTGTTTTGTCCTGCTATGCAAAAGGATGACTCAGACAACAAGATTCTTTTCGTCAATCAGGTCTTTCCAGCTGCCGTTCAGTCCGTTTCCGTAGCCGGCGCTGACCAAATCGGTCCGGATCTCCTCTGCCTGCGGTATCTGATAGGTTTCTTTCATGATTCCGTCAATAAGCCGGTCCTGTTTCTCAAAACCGACTCTGCCGACCAGATGGACGAAACGCAGCCCGGCGGCAGAATCCCGGAGATCTGCAGCTTCGGCTCCATCGCCTACGAACGCGTGATGCCGGGCATCCTTTATCAGACGAGTACCGGCAGGATACGGAGGAAAGGGGAGAAGACCTCGGGGCGGCGCCCCAAGGGTCTCCCCAGCCTCTTTATTTTTTTCCTTCTTTTTCTCGTTTTTTTCGCAAAAAGCACTTGATTTTTCGGAAAAAATAGTATACAATAATATCTGAATGATAAAAAAATAGCAATTCAGAAATTCCCGCAGCAGATGCGGGAGCGGAGGTTGGTACTATGGCAGCATTTCATAAGATCGGTGTTTTGACATCGGGCGGGGACGCGCCCGGCATGAATGCCGCAATCAAGGCGGTTGTAGACAAGGCGTACGAGCTCAACATCAACGTTGTTGGCATTGTCGGCGGCTATTCGGGGTTGATGGCGGACCCGGAGCCAGAGCTGGAGGAAATTACGCCGCACACCGTGGCAAACATCATCGGGCAGGGCGGCACGATTCTGTATTCCAGCCGCTGCCTGGAATTTGCAACGCCGGAGGGCGTGCAGAAAGCGGTAAACGCCTGCAAGAAGGTCGGCATTGATGCTCTGATCTGCATCGGCGGCGACGGCACCTACGGCGGCGCTTACGACATGACCAAGGCGGGCATCCCCTGCATCGGCCTGCCCGGCACGATTGACAACGACATTTCGGCAACCGACTATACCATCGGTTTTGATACCGCGCTCAATACAACGGTTGACCTCATCGATCATCTGCGCGACACCTGCGAATCGCACGCGCGCCTGAACGTGGTCGAGGTCATGGGCAGAAACTGCGGACTGATCGCGCTGTATGCTGCCGTTGCATCCGGCGCAGTCGCAGTTGCGGTCCCGGAGCTTCCCTTTGACGAAACTGCGTGCCTGAAGAAGATTCGCGCCCTGCGCGACAACCCGACCGGGCACAAGCGCAGCATGATTGTGGTGGTCTCCGAGGGCATGCCTGCGGTGAACGGGCAGAACTACGGCGAATACCTGCGCGCACGCATTCAGAAAGAGACCGGCGTGGAAAGCAAGTACGCGCAGTTTGCACACGTTGTGCGCGGAGGCAAACCGTCGCTGAAGGACCGCTTCATCGCGTCCGAAATGGGTGTGCGCGCGGTCGAACTTCTGGTTGCCGGACATAGCAGCGTTGCAATGTGCGAAATCGACGGCAAAGTGGTTGCAACCGACATCAACTTCGTCCGCAAGACCGACCGGATGTACAAGAACAAGCTGAAGCCCGGCGATCTGGACGGTTTCAGCGAACAGGAGCTTGCCGACATGAAGGCACTGGTCGAAAAGCGGCAGGAGGAATGCCGCCGCCTCGCCCAGCTCGCCGATGCGGTCAGCCTCTGATGAAATAGGATTCCCCCGGCACCGTTACGGTGCCGGGGATTTTGTCTTTTGGGGGTATGGGGGAAGGGACACGAAGAGGCTTTGCGCGGAGGGCATGGGGCTGGTTATTTGCGTAATTCATACTCTTTTTTTATCCGCCTTAGATAGTGATGGACCGACCCACTCCTATTCATTGGAAATCCCGCCGAACGAAGCGAGGGCGGGGACCTCGAGGCTCCGTTTCAAATCCCGCGTAGAGCCTCCCTTCGAAGCGGGCTCCTAAGAGCCCGAAACTTCACCGCACAGGGCAACCGGACAGCAGCACGTAAAAATCCTTACGTCCTACCATCCGGTTGCCCTG
>USMO01000030.1 GCA_900555785.1 uncultured Eubacteriales bacterium
CCGGCTGAGGAAAGTTCGGGGAGGATGAGGGAGGTTTGGAGGGAGAAGGGACCCATCCGAAAGGGGTCCCTTCTCCCTCCAAGGTCTTCCCACCCTACCTGTAAAACAGCACCGTAAACACCACGGCAACGGCGAGGAAGGCGAGACCGACCCAGAGGAGAAAGGCATAACCTTTTACGCCACCCTTTTCGCGTTTGCGCGCTACGTAGTCGCGGTAAGTCTCGTGCCGCTCAAAGGTCTTGCCCATCGGGACGAGCGCGCGGACGATCCGGCTGCCAAGGTAAGTGATGCCAAGAAAACTCCCCTCGTTGCCCAGCCAGACCAGCACAGCCACCAGACTGAGTATGACGCCGGGGACCGTGAACGCGTCCGCAAGACAGCGGATGCGCTCGGTCTCGGTTGCGGCAGTGCTCCAGCCCCGCAGCCCTAACACCGCAAAGGCCATGCCGGCACCGATTGCGATTGCAATCGCATATTTGACCAGAATCCGAACAACCGGCTTTTTCACAGCCCAAGCTCCTTCCGGTAACGCTTTTCCTCCGCGTCATTGCAGCGCACGAAATGCCCGGGCGCAACCTCGCGCAGGGAGGGCAGATCGGTGCTGTAATCGTGATCGGCAATCGCGTTGTAAATCACGCGCGTCCGCTGCTTCTCCAGATGCGGGTCGGGCAGCGGGATTGCGGACAGCAGCGACTTCGTATACGGGTGCAGCGGGTGCGCAAACAGCTCATCCGAGGTCGCAAGCTCCACCATCTTCCCGTAGTACATCACACCAATGCGGTCGGAGAAATACTTCACCACAGACAGATCGTGCGCAATGAACAGAATCGTCAGATTCAGCTTGGCGCGCAGCTCGTTGAGCAGATTGATGACCTGCGCCTGAATCGACACGTCCAGTGCCGAAACCGGCTCGTCGGCAATCAGCAGCTCCGGATTCATAATCACCGCCCGCGCAATGCCGACACGCTGCTTCTGCCCGCCGGAGAACTCGTGCGGATACCGCCCGGCGTGCTCCCGGACCAGACCGACCAACTCCAGAATTTCGTAAACCTTTTCGTCAATATACGCCTGGTCCTTGATGCCGTTGATGACCAGCCCCTCGGAGATGATTTCGCGCACCGTCATACGCGGGTTCAGCGATGCCACCGGGTCCTGGAAAATCATCTGAATCTGCGTAATCAGCTTGGTCTTCTTTGCCACCCGCAGCCTGTCGCGGTATTCCTTCTGCAGCGCAGCCTCGCCGGGGGTCCCCTTCGCAGCCTCCAGACGCGGCAGGTATTCTGCCTTGACGTCCGCAACCAGCTTGTCGGCATACTCCCGGTCGGAGTGCTTGTGGTCGTAACGCGCCGCGCGAATCTCCTCCCGATCTGCCGCCAGCGATGCCTGCAGTTCTGCCTGCAGCGAGGCAATCTTTGCGTCGTTCGCAGCCTTTTTCGCCGGGTCCGCAGCGCTTTCCCGCTTCAGGGCGCGGACCGCATCGGCGGTTTTTTTCCGGCAGGCGCTCATGTGGTCGACATAAGACTGCGTGCCCGCGCAGATGCGCTGCCCTTTGAACCAGATGTTGCCCGAGGTGATGTCGTACAGCTTGATGATCGAGCGCCCGGTGGTGGTCTTTCCGCAGCCGGATTCTCCCACCAAACCGAACACCTCGCCCTTGTGAATTTCAAAATTCACGTCGTCAACCGCGCGGTTGACATGCCCTTTGCTCTTGAAATACTGGCAAAGATGCTCTACACGGAGAAGAACCTCCGGGTCATTCCGTTTCTCGTCCATGCGATTCTCCTTCCTGCAGTTGTTTCCGCATCCGCGCAATCCGATCGGTGATGACCGCAGGGACCTCCACCTTCGGCGCGTCCGGATGCAGGAGCCATGTCGCGGCGGTGTGCGTCGGGGAGACGCGGAACATCGGCGGCTGCTGCTCGTAGTCGATCTGCATTGCATACTTGTTTCGCTCGGCAAAGGCATCGCCCTCCGGCGGATAAATCATGTTCGGCGGGGTGCCCGGGATTGCGTCCAGCTTGTCGTGCGTATCAAGGTCCGGCATCGACGAGAGCAGCGCCCAGGTGTAGGGATGCCGCGCGTCATAGAAAATGTCGTCTGCCGTGCCGTATTCCACAATCTTGCCCGCGTACATCACGGCAATGTCGTCTGCCATGTTCGCCACCACGCCCAGGTCGTGCGTGATGAAGATGACCGACAGGTTCCGCTCCCGCTTGAGGTTGTTGATCAGCTCCAGAATCTGCGCCTGAATGGTCACGTCCAGCGCCGTAGTCGGCTCGTCGCAAATCAGGACGTCCGGGTTTGCCGACAGCGCGATTGCAATGACAATGCGCTGCCGCATGCCGCCCGAAAATTCGAACGGGTACTGATTGAACCGCACGCGCGGCTCGGGAATGCCGACCTCCTCCATCAGTTTAATCGCCTTTTCCTTTGCCATCGACTTGGTGACCTTGTAGACCACCGCCGATGCCTTTGCCTTGAAATGGTCGATCAGTTCAATCGTGTCTGCCTGCAGGTCGCGCTCCGGGGCGGCAAGATCCTTCCGGTAGTGCGCCTCCAGCCGGTCGATGACGTCGAGAATGTTCTGCCGCAGCAGTTCCGGGTCGCACACCGACTTCGGCACGACCTTCCAGTCTGCCTTTTTGCCGCTGGCAAGCAGCCGTTCGCGCTTTGCCGTCTGGCGGGCAAACCGCCGCTCCTCGCGGGGGTTGAACTTCTGATAGTAGAAATACTTGTCAATCGCGCTGCCAAGGCTGCCGCCGAAGGTGTAGGCAATGCTGTCCTTCACCGGCTTGAGACGGTCGATTGACGCCTCCACAGCCCGCGACAGCTCGCGGCAGAGCTCCTTTGCCTGCGCTTTGGTAAAGTCGCCGGAAAAGGCTTTCTTCGCCTCCTCCAGGCGCTCGATGACCGCTGCCTTGCCCTCTGCCGCGCGCTTTGCGGAATAGGCAATGCCGCATTTTCCGTAAGCGATGAAGTCGTTCATGAAATCCCGGTCAAGGAACTCCAGCGCCTTCGCGTTTGCTTCCTCCACGGGCAGGTTGGACAGATCGTCGCCCGGGTGCTTCATCACCCAGTAGCCGATGCGGAAGAAGTTCGGCACGGGACCGCTCAGCAGGCAGCTGAGCAGGTCGTTCGTCTCCTTCAGCGCGTTCTCAACGTCGCCGGGCAGCTCGCCGTTGGTTCCGGTTGCGGTCTTTTTCTGCTTGCGGCAGGAGGCGATGCACGCCGTCAGCGCGGCGGTTACCTGCCCCAGCTTTTCCGTCTCCTTGCCCAGCAGGTAGCGGTCGTCAATCTTCCGCAGTTTGGCGGTCAGCGACCCCAGCACCAGCGCCAAATCCACGCTTTGCTTGTGCTTGACGCGGAACCGCAGGTCGTCGATCTCGCCCAGCACCTCTCCGGCGCGGCTGCGGGCTTCGTTGTAATGGTTTTCGAGTTTAATCCCCTCGATGTTGAAGTTATCGAAGGTGTGCGTCAGGCGCTGCGCATCGGCGGCGGGCTTGCCGGCGTCGATGATTGCCTGGCGCAGGAGCGCAAGCTGCGTGTTGAACTCGTCGCGCGCCTCCCGCCGGTTGACGCGGCTTTTCAGCAGCATCGCCTCGGTAATCTGTTTGCCGATCTTGACAATCGGGTTCAGCGAGGACAGCGGGTCCTGAAAGATCATGGCGATTTTATCGCCGCGCAGCTTGTGCAGCTCCTTTTCGGGGAGCTTGAGCAGGTCCTTGCCGTCGTACAGAATCTCGCCGTTCTCCACAATCGAGTTGCCCGCAAGGATGCCCAGAATTGCCTTGGAGGTGACCGACTTGCCCGAGCCGGATTCCCCGACAATGGCAAGCGTGCGTCCGCGCTCCAGATCGAAGGAGATGTCCCGCACCGCCTTCAGCGTTCCGCCGGGGGTCCGGAAGGAAACGCTCAGTCTTTTGACTTGCAGAATCGTATCGTTCATGTCATCCCTCCACTCCGCGCAGCGACGGGTTGAATGCGTCGCGCAGACCGTTGCCGAACAGGTTGAAGCTGATCTCCAGCAGCGAAATAATCAGCGCCGGGAAGAGCATCAGGTGCGGATAGTTGGTCCAGATGCTGCTGGCATCCGAAAGCAGGGTGCCGAGCGAGGTGGTTCCGCTGCCGCCGAGCTTGACGATGCCAAGGAAGCTGAGCATGCTTTCGCTGAAGATGACGCCCGGAATGACCAGCACCGACGAGGTGATGATGGTGCCGAGCGAGTTGGGGAAAATGTGCTTGAGGATGATGCGCGCGTCGCTGGCGCCCAGGGTGTGCGCCGCCATGACGTATTCCTGGTTCTTGAAGCGGTAGAACTGCGTCCGCACGCGGTAAGCCGTTCCGATCCAGCCCGTGAGCACGAAGGCAAAGAGCAGGGACGGAATTGCGCCGACCTTTTTCGCCAGATGAATCTGGAACAGCGTTGCCACCACGATGAAGGGCACGCCCGAAAGGATGTCGCAGATGCGGTCGAGCACGAGGTCAACGGTGCCGCCGTAGTAGCCCTGGATTGCGCCGTAGACCGCGCCAATGATGAAGTTGATAATGGACACCGCCATTGCAACCATCAGGCTCAGGCGCACGCCGTCTGCCAGCCGCAGCGCCAGGTCGTAGCCCTGCGAATCGGTACCGAACAGGTATTCAGGCGCAAAGCCGTTCTTGTACTGGTAGTAGTTGTAGTAGAGCACGCGCACGCGGTACATTGCGGTTTCGGCCGTGCCGCCGCCGGTGTACTCATAGTATTTCGGGGTGCCGTCCCCGTTGCGCTTGTAGTTGTCTTCCAGGCGGATGTCCGACTCATCGGTGATGACGTCCGGCAGCTTAATCCGCACGGCTTTTCCGTCCGCTCCAACGCGCACGGGGTTGTATTTCGAGTCGGTCTTGTACCAGTAGTTTGCGCTGGTGCTGGTCGGGTCGGGGTTATATTCGTTCGTCTCGATCAGCGGATAGAGCACGTGCTTGCCGGTGGCGTTCTCCCATTCGACAATCTTCTGGTATTCCGACTGCTCGATCGACATATAGAGGAACCCGACACCCAGGTAGGTTTCCAGCTTGGCGTCATAGCGCGTCAGCTGGTTATTCACATCACCGTCCAGCCCTTTGTTGGCTTTGACGGGCTGGTATTCGCTCTTTGCCGACTCTGCCAGCGACACGCCGCTTCCGTCCCAATCCAGCGCGCCCATGCCGATGGCGTAAGCGCCGATCAGCCCCTTTGCGGTATACTTGCGGTCCACGGTTCCGGTTGCGATGCCGATTTTGGAAAGAGCCAGGTTCCGCGGGCCCATTTTCTGGTAGTAGACATCCATAAAGGTGGAGTCATAGCGGGTGTTGAACAGCGGGGTCACGATGGAAAACAGGATGATCAGCAGGATGATGATGGCGGCAACGATGGACGCCTTGTTGCGGCAGAAGCGGATCCAGGCATCCTTGAAATAGCCGATGGGCTTATCCACGAATTTGTGGTCGGTCAACCGCTCCCCGGTATTCGCAAACGCGAATTTCTCGCGGGGGATTTCCGGATATTGTTTTTGTTCCATTTACTTCTCCCCCATTCTGATACGCGGATCGATAAATCCGTAGCTGATGTCCACAACGATGCCGGACAGCAGACCGACAAAGGTGTAGAAGATTGTATCCATCATAAACACGTCGTAGTCCAAGAGGTTAATCGAGCGGATATAGAGCTGCCCGACGCCCGGAATCGAAAAGATCTGCTCGATGATCATGGAGCCGCCCAGGATTCCGATGAAGCTGGAGAGAATCATCGGCAAAATGGGCACCATTGCGTTTTTCAGCGCATGGCGGGTGGTTGCCTGCCCGCGTGTCAGACCTTTGGTGCGCGCCAGGAGCATATAGTCCGAGGTCAGCGTTTCGGTCAGTTCGGCGCGCGTGAAGCGGCAGAGCCCTGCAATTTCGGTAAAGGACAGCGCCAGAATTGCCGGCACCATGCTGTAGAACATTTTGCCCGAGAACCACGAGCCGCCCGCGTCTGCCAGCGAATAGACCGTCAGCGGGAAAAGGTTCCATTTCAGGTAGAGCAGGTACTGCACGATGAAGGCGTAAACGTAGCTTGGCACCGAGACGAAAATCATAACGCCTGTGCTGATAATATGGTCCTGCCAGCGGTTCTTCTTAATGGCGGCAAAGATGCCCAGCGCGATGCCGAGCGGGACGGAAAACAGCAGCGAATAGAGGTTGACCAGCACCGTTGGAAGCAGGCGGCCGGTCAGCACGTCCCATGCCGGCGTGCGGAAGGATATGTTCCACGAAGTGCCGAAATCCCATGCCGTAAAAATGTTTTTCAGGTATATGCCGTACTGCGTCAGAAGCGGCTCGTTATAGCCCAGTGCTTCAAATCTCGCCAGCATCACCTCGCGCTGGTTTTTGTCCAGCGGCAGCTCCCGAGGCAGCGCCCGGATGAGCATAAAGCAGATGGTGGTGATGACAAAAAAGGTAAACAGCATCAGCAAAACCCGTTTGAGCACATATTTTGCCATAGTTCGTTCTCCTTATCTTGTTTCGGTCTGTGTAATTTCCTTCGCCGCCCGCATTCGGGGGGCGCTTAAGACCTTGGGGCGCTGCCCCAAGCCCCGCTTAGGGAACTTCTTGAGAGAAGTTCCCTAAGGACCTTCAAGAACTTTTAAAAAGTAGGGGAAGGGGTGATTTTTTGGGGGGTGCGTGGGGGTAGGAGTGTAGCCGGGTAACGCGTCTTCATGTGCAAGCCATCTGCAACGCGGAACGACACATGGGTCGTTCCCTACAGACCGACTACACAAAATCAGCACTCACTAAAAGTCTAACCGTTAACCCCACCTGTTTCAAGTTCTTGAAGGTTCTTAGGGATGACTGGTTGCGAAGCAACCAGTCAGTAGCGCAGCGTTACTTCTCTTCAAGAAGCTCCCTAAGCGGGGTTTGGGGCAGCGCCCCAAGGTCTTCCCCCGAATAAGGGCGGCGAAAGAAATTACGGAAACAGGCGGAGGTAAAAAGAGATTACCTCCGCCACCCCACAACGGGGTTTCGTGTCCGACAGGCGGACAGATGTTTCTTATTGATAGTTCAGCTGACCGTTCGTGCTGTTGTTCTTGACGAATTCAGCCCATGCGGCGTCGTCGTACTGGAACTTCAACAGGCGAATACCGCCGAAATCATACATAATGTTGTAGGTCTCGGTGTAGTAGTTCACCTTGTAGGACAGCAGGAAGCAAGCCGTGGTTCCGCAGAGCGGGATCCGGTAGTAGGTCTCCAGATACTTTTCCTCCAGCTGAGCGAGGATCGACAGCTTCACATCGAACGAAGCGTTTGCGTACTTGCCGGTACCGATCAGGCAGTTCGACCAATCCTGGCAGGTCATCGTGACATCTTCGCCGTTCACCTTCAGCGTCCACTCAACGGACGTCGGATCCCAGCAGCCGGCCTCGTGGATGTCGTAGTTAGCCGGATCCATATAGACCTGGAAGTTGCGGAACGGGTAGAACGCCGCGCCGCCCCATGCGCCGTAACCGATTGCGTATTCACCCTTCGGCACGTCTTCATAGCGCTTATCCAGATTTGCAACCGCTTCGAAGGTGACGGTGCCGAAGCCGGAGCCTTCCAGAGCCGCATTCACGAATTCGTTGAGCAGCGCAATGCACTTCTGGTCGCCGGAATCCAGCGCGCCAGCCTTCCAAGCAACGCGAATCTTAATATTCGCACCCTTGGTGTAAAGCCCTGCAGCCACCAGCTCGTCGCAAGCGGTCTTCATCAGGTTCTTCGCCTCGGTCAGGTTGTAGCCGTTGATGGAGTCATACGCCTCCTTCAGCGTCTTGTAGGTCTTGCCCTCGCCGTATTCAACGCCGTAGAGGTTGCAGATTGCCTGCATTGCCTCGTCAGTGTCGCGGTATCTCGAGGACGGATCGTTGTAAACATCGTAGAAATACAGATTGTTCAGCAGCGAGTACGCCGGCTTGTAACCGGAGGTCGCCGTGACATACTTTGCGCGGTCAATGCTCAGAGACATTGCCTTGCGGAAGGTCTCGTTGGAGAGCACCACAGAGTTGGTGTTGCCCTTGGACTTATCCATTTCCTTCAGCGCATCCAGATTGGTGTTGAAGAAGAAGGACATCGTGTAGGTCTCGTCGACCTTGTAGAGGCGGTCAGAGGTGTTGTAGTTGAGCAGATCGTCAGCCGACGGCGACCAGTTGCTCAGTTCGCCCTTCAGGAACGCCTGCTTTGCAGCCGCGTCATCCATCACGTCAATGACAATCTTGGTTGCCTGGTACTGCTCAACCTTCTTGCCGTCCACTTCAAAGTTGGTGTAGGAAATGAGCGAGCCGTCTTCCTGCTTCTCATAGCCGAACCAGTTCTCGTTCTTCACCAGAACCAGCTGCTTATCTTTCTGCAGGGTCTCAATCCGATACGGACCGTAGGAAACGGTGGTCTCCTTGGAGGTGCAGTAGTCGGTGGTCTTCAGTTCACCGGTGGTATCAAAGCCGTTCTCATAGGTGGACCGGTGCACCAGCCAGGTGGACGTGCAGGAAGTGAGGAAATAGTTCAGTTCGATTGCGTTCTGATTGACATAGCGGATGGTGTAATCGTCCACTTTGTAGCAGCCAACCGCTGCATCATAGTCAACCTTGTCACCCTTCTTGCCGGTGTAGGTGAAGAGCGCTTCCTTAAAGCAGTTGGGGAGGTCCTTTTCTTCAATACCGGAGAAGAGCGTGAGACAAGCCTTTACGATATTGTAGGCAGTCTCTTTGTTTTCAGCAGTGATCTTGGTATAGCCGTAAGCGTTTGCGGCATCGGAAATCACCTTGTAATCGGAGTCGCTGCCGACCTTGTACTTGCTGTGCAGCGAGTTCAGGCTGTAGGCATCGCCGAACAGCGTGGTCTCCAGGCTGGACAGGTTGATATACACCTCGCCTCTTGCGATACCTGCATCCAGATCGTAAGAGTAATCCGGCGTATCGTTTTCGCCGTAAGCCGGAACCATCGGATCGTAAATCGGCGCCTCGGAGTTGTAGTAAGCAAGACCGCCGGCAACAGCCGACTCACCGCTCCAGTAAAGGTTCGAGCGGTAGTTTCTCATCGAGGAATCCAGCAGCATCTTCATCGAGTAAATGTAGTCATCGGCGTTGATCTTCTCGCCGGTCTCCCACATTGCATTCGGATTCAGCTTGATTTCGTAAACGTAACCCTCGGTAACATCGGAGGCAGCCTTGCCCTCCGGCAGGGTCACTTTATATTTGGTCAGGTCGTCCTGGTGGTCCTTGGTGACATCGGTGATGGAAGTCGCCATTTCATAGATCCACTGGTAGATGCCATTCTCGGAATCCTTAATGGACATCGTGCAGAACGGGGAGCTGATATAGCTCAGGATATTGTCATCAGCGTTGGTTTCCCAGGTGTGCGGGTTCCAGTTGGTGCCGAGAGCCGTCGTATAATCGTTGAATGTGTAGCTCTTGGCTTGGGGTGTTTCCTTGCATCCGGAACAGCTGGACAGTATTGCGACGAACGACAGCATCATGCACGCAGCAAGCCCGATGCAAAGGAACCGTTTCCATTTCTTGCTCATCTTCAAATTCTCCTTCATATAAGATTATTCCGCCGCGCGCCGCCGGGGTATCACCACTCCCCTGCCCTCGCGCTTTTGGATATTGCTGTAATTATATCACATCATGTCCGCCCTGTCAAGTGCTTTTTTGAAATTTTCTCTCGTCATAATATCCAAAAAAGATATTTTCGAATTTAAAACTTGCAATTTTATGACTTTTTAGAGCGATTTTAGGCATATACAGTCGCCTTGGACAGCTAAATTTGCAAGTTTGCAAGTTTTAGCAGCTGCGTTTTTGAAGCTGTTTTCTATCAGATTATGCAATTCCCGCGTTTTGGGCACTCCGCGTGCAAAAGACCGGGTTGACACGCCGCCGCTTTTGCGGTATAATAAGATACCGCAACCTGTTTTTCGGAGGGATGGCACATGCAAGCCTCGTTTCCTGCTTTCATCGGATATTTCTTTTCGCTCCTCGGGCTGACGCTCGGGCAGCTCTACGCCTGCGGGCTGTTGCTCTGGCTCTGCTCCAAGGCATTTTCGCGTCTGGTCGGGCACCACGCCTGGATCATTCTTGACATCACTTCGTGCATCGGCACGCCGGTTCATGAAGCCGGGCACGCGCTGATGTGTCTGCCCTTCTTTCACAAAATCACCCGTCTGCGTCTGTGGAAACCGCACCCCAGCGACGGGCTCTACGGCTTTGTGGAGCACACCTACCGCAAGCGCAATCCCTGGGCGCGGCTCGGGAACCTTTTCATTGGGCTTGGTCCGCTGTTCAGCGGGCTTGGCGTTGTGGTGCTGGTTCTGCATTTCTGCTTTCCCTCTCTCTGGCACCCCTATCTTGCCAACACCGGCGCGCTGGTCTACCGGGGGTCGGTCCCTCTGCGGCAGCTCTTTGGCGGCGTTTTCGCGCTCTTTGCCGGCATCCCCGGCGCGTTCCGCGCCAACTGGCTCCGCAGCCTGCTCGGGCTGCTGGTCATTCTTTCGGTCTGCCTGCACATCACGCTGAGTTGGGCTGATGTCAAAAACAGTCTTTCCGCGCTCCCGCTCTATCTCTTTCTGCTGGCTATTTTCTCCGTTTCCACTTTCTTTTATGCATCCGCAAAAACCAACATTTTGCATGCGCTCGCGCTTCTCAACCTCCGGCTCTTCGCGCTCTTCGGTCTCTGCATCTGCTTCGCCCTCTGCTGGGTCCTCCTCGGTCTCGTCGTTCGGGTGATTCGTGGGAGGTAAAGACCTCGGGGCGCTGCCCCGAACCCCGCTTAGAACCTTCTTTCGGAGAAGGTTCTAAGGACTCCAAGAACTTCACCGCACAGGGCAACCGGATGGTAGAACGCAAAAAAATTCTTTTACGCGCCGTCATCCGGTTGCCCTGTGCGGTGAAGTTTCGGGCTCTTAAGAGCCCGCCGGAAGGAGGCTCCTAACGGGATTGAGGTACCGTCCCGAAGTCTGTACCCGGGACCCGCCCTTGCTTCGCTCGGCGGGGTGGTGCGGTTGGACAGTAGATAGCAGTGGTATTGACACTGCGTATAAGGAATGTTTGTAGGGAACGACCCATGTGTCGTTCCGTTTTTTCTTTCTGCTCATTCAAACCAACAGAAGATAGCCGACCGACAGCGAATTTTTGCCCTCCGGACAAAAAGAGCGGTTACCGCCCACCAAAGGTGTGCGATAGCCGCTCTTTTTATAAACTTTTAACCTACCCAGACAGACCCAAAACTTTCCTCAGCCGGGGGTGTTCCGCGCCCGGCAATCGCACCGCGTCTTGTCACGCAGCACGGAAGATTCAGAAGCACTGTAAAACACCCCCGGCTGAGGAAAGTTCGGGGAGGATGAGGGAGGTTTGGAGGGAGAAGGGACC
>USMO01000031.1 GCA_900555785.1 uncultured Eubacteriales bacterium
CGAACTGTCAAGGAGTGCCGCCCACTATTCAACCTTCAGCGCGCGCATCGCGTTGAGGATTGCAATGACGGCAACACCGACGTCAGCGAAGGTCGCAGCCCACATACCGACCAGATTGAATACACTCAAAGCCATGAAGCCCAGCTTGATGACAAGAGCCAGCGTGATGTTCTCCCAAACGATTACTCGCGTTTTGCGGGCAATCTTCACAGCCTTCGCAATGCCGCGCGGGTCGTCGTCCATCAGAACCACGTCAGCCGCTTCAATCGCAGCATCGGACCCGAGCGCACCCATCGCAATACCAACATCAGCACGTGCCAGAACCGGCGCATCATTCACACCGTCGCCCACAAACGCAAGCGTACCGGATGCCTTCTCTGCCAGCATCTTGCCAACCAGGTCCGCTTTGTCACCCGGCAGAAGCTCCGCGTGACATTCGTCAATCCCCAGCTTCTTCGCAACATCCTCGGCAACCTCGCGCCGGTCGCCCGACAGCATCACCAGCCGGTCAACACCGTCCTGCCGCAACGCCGCAAGCGCCTCGGCACTCTCCGGCTTGACCTGGTCCGCAATCAGAACCGACCCCGCAAACTTCCCGTCGCAGGCAACCAGAATCACCGTTCCAAGCCCGGCGGGAACCGTGTAGTCAATGCCTTCCTTTTCCATCAGACGCCGGTTGCCAACCAGAACCCGGTGCCCGTCAACCGTAGCACGTACCCCGTGCCCCGCAATTTCCTCGACATCGGAGGCAGCCGGAAGGTTCGCCCCCGCCGCGTCCCGCAGAGACTGCGCAATCGGATGGTTCGAATACTGCTCAGCCGACGCCGCAAGCGACAGAAGCCGGTCGTTCTCCATTCCCTCGGCATGCACCTCGGATACCGCAAAGCAGCCCTTGGTCAGCGTGCCGGTCTTGTCGAAGACCGCCGTCTTCAGCGCCGCAAGCGCCTCCAGATGGTTCGCGCCCTTGATCAGTACGCCGCGCTTGGATGCCGCACCCAAACCGCCAAAGTAGGACAGCGGGACCGAAATGACCAGCGCGCAGGGGCAGGAAACCACCAGAAAGATCAGCGCCGAGTAGACCCAGCGGTGCCAATCCCCCGTCACCAGCGACGGAATCAGCGCCAGCAGCACCGCGCCTGCAACCACCGACGGCGTGTAGATGCGCGCAAACTTCGTAATGGCATTCTCGGTCTTCGATTTGACCATTTCGGAGTTCTCCACCAGCTCGAGAATCTTCGACACCGTCGATTCCCCGAACGGCTTCTCCACCTTCACCCGCAGCAGCCCGCTGACGTTCACGCAGCCGGAAATGACCTCATCCCCAACCGCAACTTCGCGCAAAGCCGATTCGCCGGTCAGCGACACCGTGTTCAGCTCCGAAGTGCCTTCCACCACGCTGCCGTCCAGCGGAATCTTCTCGCCCGGGCGAACCACAATCACCTCGCCCACATTGACTTCATCCGGCGACAGCGTCACTTCCGCTCCGTCGCGCTCCACCGTTGCCGTGTCGGGACGGATGTCCATCAGCGCGGCAATCGACTTGCGGCTTCTGCCAACCGCAATGCTCTGGAACAGCTCGCCCACCTGGTAGAACAGCATCACGAACACCGCTTCGGGGTATTCGCCAATGACAAACGCGCCGATGGTCGCGATCATCATCAGGAAATGCTCATCCAGCAGCTGCCCGTGCGCCACGTTGAGAACTGCCGCCCACAGCACGTCCCAGCCGACCAGCAGATACGGCACCAGGAACACCGGAATGGCGATGTACCATTTGCCCTCCGGGAGCACGCCGGTCTTGCTGAGAATAACCGCCACCAGGAGCAGCACCCCCGCGCCCAGAATGCGCAGCAGATGGTTTGTCTGCTTGCGCGTCAGTCCGAACAGTTTCATGTTACAGTACCATCGTGCAGTCCGGATCAACGCGGTGAACCAGCTCCGCCACTTCCTTTACAATCGCGTCAAACTTGTCATCATCTGCCTCCAGCACCAGCTTCTGTGCAAAGAAGCTGACCGTTGCGTCCTTCACGCCGTCCAGGCTCTTGACCTTCTTCTCAATCTTTGCCGCGCAGTTTGCGCAATCCAGTCCGTCCAGCTTAAAATTCTTTTTCATGATCGTTTTCTCCTTTGAATTTTGGTTTTTGGTTTGTTGATCGGTCCCCTCGGTCATTTCTCGGAAAGATGCTCCATCCCCTGCGCGAGAATGGAATGCACGTGCTCATCGTCCAGCGAATAGAACACGCTCTTGCCCGCCTTGCGGTACTTGATCAGGCGCGACTGCTTCAGAATTCGCAGCTGGTGCGAAATCGCCGAGACCGTCATGCCGCAAAGCTCCGCAATGTCACAAACGCACAGCTCGGTTTCGTACAGCACATAAAGGATGCGCAGCCGCGTGCTGTCACCGAAAATTTTGTAAAGATCGGCAAGCGCAAACAGGCTGTCCTCGTCCGGCATTTTTCCGGCGGCGCTGCTCATGCGGTCGGGATGGGTTTCGTGTTCCTGACATCCCGGTAGTTCCTTCATGCGGTTCCTCCTTTCAACGTTTGAATAACTGTTCAAACGTTATTATATCAGATTCCTTCCGGTTTGTCAAGAGGAAAATCGAATTTTTTTCGGATTTTTTTCGCGCTGCCGCAAAAAAAGCGTCGGCCGGGTTGACAACGGCTGCTTTTTTTAGTATAATTTGAAGTGATGACCGGTTAACGGAGGATTTATGGCATATCTTGGATTCGGTGTGGTGACAAAAAGCAACGGCGGGCTGTTTACGGTCCTGTTTTACCCGGCGGTGTCGCGGCTGTTTCCCGGCGGGCGGGAGCCTTCCCCGATGGACGGCGCGGAGATTTACACCCGCGCGCGGGGGAATCTGCGCAAAAAGGGGGCGCTGCTGGTTGGGGACCGGGTGCGCGTCAGCTACACGGACGCGGCGTTCCGCATTCTGCCGGACGGCACCCGGTGCCCGGAGGAGGACGGCGGCGGCGCAACGGTTGAGGAGATTTTTCCGCGCTCTTCGGCGCTCATCCGTCCCCCGATGGCAAACCTGGGGGTGCTGTTCGTCACGGTTGCGGCGGCGGACCCTGCGCCCGATCTTTTCACGCTGGACAAGCTGATTGCGATTGCGGAGCACAACGGCATTGAGGTGGTGATGGTCATCACCAAGACCGACAAAAGTGCGGGCAGTGCGCAGGCGCTGGGTGACATTTACCGTCTGGCGGGCTATCCGGTCTTCCCGGTTGACAGCCTGACCGGGGACGGGGTCGGCGCGCTGCGGGCATGGATTGACGGCAATCTCGGCAGCCGGATTGCGGCATTCTCGGGTGCCTCCGGAGTTGGGAAGTCGACGCTGCTCAACCGGCTGTTCCCGGACCTGCGGCTAGAGACGGGCGATCTGAGCGAGCGGATTATGCGCGGCAAGAACACGACCCGCGCGGTTGCGCTTTACCGGACCGGCGACGGGTTCCTCGCCGACACACCCGGTTTTACGATGCTGGATTTCGAACGGTTTGATTTTTTCGATCTGGACGGGCTACTTCCAGCCTTCCGCGAGTTCGCACCTTTCGTCGGTGACTGCCGCTACCGGAAGTGTACCCACACGAAGGAGGACGGCTGCGCGATTCTCTCTGCTGTTTCGCACGGTCAGATCGCCCCCTCCCGCCACCGCAGCTACGCCCAGCTTTACGCGGTGCTGAAGGAGAAAAAGAAGTGGCGGTGAGGGGGAGAAGACCTTGGGGAGAAGACCTTGGGGCGCTGCCCCAAACCCTGCTTAGGGGGCTTCTTTCGGAGAAGCCCCCTAAGAACCCCAAGAACTTCAATAAAGGGGTTTTAGGGTGATTTTTCGGTTATGCTACAGGGCGGTTACGATTGTGCGGAAACGGGTGCCGCGCTCTTCGAAATTTCGGAAGGCATCGAAGCTGGTGCATGCCGGGGAGAGCAGCACGGTATCCCCTGCCTGTGCAAGTGCTGCTGCGTGCCGCACGGCATCGTCAAACAGCGGATCGCGATAGACCGGGACCGTCCCGCCGGACCGTTCCAGCGCCTCGGCAATCAGGTCTGCCGCCTCCCCTGTCAGGACCACCGCTTTGGCGCGTTCGTTCAGCATGCGGGCAAGTTCGTCAAACGGCACGTGCTTATCCCTGCCACCGCAGATGACGATCGGGCTGCCGGGGAGTGCCGAGAGCGCCGCCATGGTGCGGGTGGGGCTGGAATCGATGGAGCTGTTGATATAGGTCACGCCGTTCTTAACCGCCACCTGCTCCAACCGGTGCGCAACGCCGCGAAAGGTGGTTGCCACCTGCCGGATTGCCGCAGGCGAGACCAGACCGGCGCACAGCCCGATTGCGGTCATATAGTTCTCCAGGTTATGCCGCCCGGGCAGCAGAATATCCGACGCTGCCAGCACCGGTTGCCCCGACAGGCAGATCATGCCGTCCTCCCGGAGGTAAACGGTGTCCGATGCCACCAGCGGAAATTCCTCCGGCTCGGTCTTTGCGGAGGAGAACAGCGTCACCGGCACGCCGCATTCCGCAGCCAGGCGCAGGCAGTCGCCGTTTTCGGCGTTGGTCACCAAGCGGCTGTTGCCGCTCCCGCGAAAGATGTTCGCCTTTGCCTTGATGTATTCCTCCATGTCCGTATGCCAGTTGAGGTGGTTCGGGGAGAGGTTGGTCACGGCGGCGCGCCAGGGGCTGACCGTCATGTCCGACAGCTGAAAACTGGAAAGCTCCACCACAGCCGTATCGTCCGTTGTCATCTCCTCCACATGCGGCAGGAGCGGTTCCCCGATGTTCCCGCCGACAAAGGCCCGCCCCGGCTTGCCGCTCAGGCGCTGCTCCTCCTGCAAAAACAGATAGGTCAGCGTGGTCGTGGTGGTCTTTCCGTCGCTGCCGGTTATGCCGAGCACCCGCGCGGGGGTCATCTCCAGAAACAGTTCCATTTCCGAAGTCAGAACAGCGCCGCGCTTCACGGCGTTCCGAAATTCGGGCAGGTCGGGGCGCAATCCGGGCGAACGGAAGATCACCGGCTCGTCAAGGTCTTCCAGGTATTCCTCGCCCAGGCGCAGGGCAACACCCTTTTCCTCCAGGCAGCCGGCAGTCTCGCCAAGTTCTTCGCGCGGCTTGCGGTCACGCGCACAAACGGTCGCTCCGTGCGACAGCAGGAAATCAATCAGCGGCAGATTGGAGATACCCAGCCCTACAACCGCAAACGGTCCGGGCAGGCGCTCCTGTATACTTCGGGGGAGTTCCAATGTTCTGTTCCTTTCTTTCGGCTTGCAGACAGGCGTTGGTTCGCCGTTGCATCCATCTTATATTATATTCCTTTTCGGTCCGTCTTGCAATAGAAACCTGTAAATTTTTCTGATTTTCCGTAAAAAAAACAAAAATCCTCTTTTCAAACCGGCAATTTTCTGGTATAATAAGATGATAAGCATGGAAAAGAAAGGATCGGAACGGTTCATGTCAGTCAAAAAGCCACAACAATACGACAATCAAAGCATCAAAGCCCTCAAAGGTGCGGACCGTGTCCGCAAGCGTCCCGCCGTTATCTTCGGCTCGGACGGTCTGGAGGGCTGCGAGCACTCTTTTTTTGAAATTCTCTCCAATGCCGTTGACGAAGCGCGCGAAGGGCACGGGTCCCGGATTATTACCACCGTCTATCGCGACCGCAGCCTGTCGGTTGAGGATTTCGGGCGCGGCGTTCCGCTTGGCTGGAACGAAACCGAGGGGCGCTGGAACTGGGACCTGATTTATTGCGAGCTCTACGCCGGAGGAAAATACGACAACAACTCCGAGGCATCTGCCTACGAATATTCGCTGGGGCTTAACGGTCTGGGCGCCTGCGCAACGCAGTACAGCTCGGAATACATGGAGGTTCACTCCTACGACGGTACCACCGAGCGCACCATCCGATTCCGCAAGGGCGAGGTGGACGGCGAGTTGGAGGAGCGTTCCCTCTCCCGCAAAGAAGCCGGGCGCACCGGTACCGTGGTGCATTGGAAGCCGGACCTGGAGGTCTTCACCGATGTCAGCATTCCGGTTGCATTTTTTGAGGACCTGCTGCGGCGGCAGTCGGTCGTCAATGCCGGCATCACCTTTATCCTCCGCGCCGAGCAGGAGGACGGCAGCTTTTCGGAAAACACCTACTGCTATGCCAACGGCATCACCGACTATCTCTCCGAACTGGTCGGCGAGAACAGCCTGACCCTGCCGGTTGCCTGGCACATGGAGGCAAAAGGGCGCGACCGTGAGGACAAGCCCGAATACAAACTCAAAGCGGACATCGCTTTCTGCTTTTCCAACACAGTCAGCCTGCTGGAATACTACCACAACTCCAGTTTTCTGGAGCACGGCGGCTCCCCGGACAAGGCGGTTCGGCTGGCGTTCCTCTACGCCATCGACAAGCACCTGAAGACCAACAATCTCTACTCCAAAAACGAAAGCAAGATCACCTTCAATGACATTGCCGACTGTCTGGCGCTGGTCATCAACAGCTTTTCGACGATGACGTCCTACGAAAACCAGACCAAAAAGGCAATCAACAACCCCTTCATCTGCGATGCGCTCAATGCCTTTCTGCGCAAGCAGCTGGAGATTTACTTCATCGAAAACCCGAAGGATGCCGAGCAGATTGCCAAGCAGGTGCTGGTCAACAAACGCAGCCGCGAATCGGCAGAAAAGGCGCGCGGCGACTTCAAAAAGAAGCTGGCAGGCGCAATCGATGTCTCCAACCGCGTGGAAAAGTTCGTCAACTGCCGCTCCAAGGACCCAACCCGCGCCGAGCTTTACATCGTGGAGGGTGATTCGGCTCTGACCTCCTGCAAACTGGGGCGGGATGCCGAATTTCAGGCAATTATCCCGGTGCGCGGAAAGACGCTGAACTGCCTCAAATGCGACTATGCGCGCATCTTCAAAAGCGACATCATTGTCGACCTGCTGCGCGTCATCGGCTGCGGCGTAGAGGTCAAAGGAAAGGCGAAATCCGACATCAACGCGTTCGACCTCTCCAGCCTGCGCTGGTCCAAGATCATCATCTGCACCGATGCCGATGAAGACGGATTCCAGATTCGCACACTGCTTCTGACGCTCTTCTACCGCCTGCTTCCCACCCTGCTTGCCGAGCACCGGGTGTTCATTGCGGAATCGCCGTTGTTTGAGATTACCACCAAGGACCAGACGCTGTTCGCCTACGACGAATTTGAAAAAGCCGAGATTCTGAAGAAACTCGGCAACAGGAAATATACCTTGCAGCGCTCCAAGGGACTGGGCGAAAACGAGCCGGGCATGATGTGGCAGACCACCATGAACCCCGAGACCCGCCGTCTGATTTCGGTCTCCCCTGCCGACGCCGCCATGACCGACCGGATGTTTGACACGCTCCTGGGCGACAACCTGCCCGCCCGAAAGCAGTTCATCACCGAGCACGGCAGCGAATACATGAAGGACATCGACGTCTGATGCCCGCACAGCACAAAAAGCCCCCGCTCCGAAGAGCGGGGGCTTTTCTTGCTTGTATTATTCGTACAGGTGACCCATCTTGAGCAGTCTCTGATACTTCGCCTTTGCGTTTGCATCCGCCTTTGCGAACAGGTCTGCTGCCCGCTCCGGGAAGGACTGCGCCAGACGTGCGTATCTCGTCTCGCTCTTGATAAATTCCACATAGTCGGTGGTCGGTTCCTTGGAATCAATCGACAGCTTGTTGTGCTCCAGCGTCGGGTTGTAGCGGAACATCTGCCAGTAGCCGGCATCAACCGCCTTCTTCATCTCGAACTGGCAGTTCTGCATGCCGCCCTTCAGACCGTGCATCTCGCAGGGTGCATAGCCGATGATCAGGGACGGACCGTGGTAAGCTTCCGCTTCCTTCAGTGCCTTGAGCAGCTGGTTCATATCCGCGCCCATTGCGACCTGAGCCACATAAACATAGCCATAGGACATTGCGATTTCCGCAAGGTTCTTCTTGCCGATTGCCTTACCGGCTGCAGCGAACTGCGCAACCTGACCGATCTGCGAAGCCTTGGATGCCTGTCCGCCGGTGTTGGAGTACACCTCGGTATCGAAGACGAAGACGTTCACATCCTCGCCGGATGCCAGCACGTGGTCCAGACCGCCGAAACCGATGTCGTAAGCCCAGCCGTCGCCGCCGAAGATCCAGACCGACTTCTTGGAGAGGTAATCCTTCTCCGCGAGAATCTTCTTCGCGTCGTCGCAGCCGCAAGCCTTGAGCATTGCAACCAGCTTGTTGGTTGCTTCGGTGTTCTTCTCGCCGTCATCAACGGTGTTCAGGTACTCGTCAATAATCGCCTGCTTGTCGGCGTCGGTCACCTTCTCGCGCAGCGCCTTGACATAGCCGATCAGTTTGGTGCGGATGGTCTTCTGACCAAGCGCCAGACCGAGTCCGTGCTCGGCGTTGTCCTCGAACAGGGAGTTTGCCCATGCCGGACCCTTGCCGGTCTCTTTGTTGACCGTGTAAGGCGTTGCCGGAGCAGAGCCGCCCCAGATGGAGGAGCATCCGGTTGCGTTGGAGATGTACATTCTCTCGCCGAACAGCTGCGTGACAATTCTTGCATAGGAGGTCTCTGCACAGCCTGCGCAGGAGCCGGAGAACTCAAGCAGCGGCTGCTTGAACTGGCTGCCCTTGACGGTGCCGGAAATCAGTTCCTTCTTCTCGGAAACGTTTGCAACCGCGTAGTCGAATGCAGCCTGCTGATCCAGCTGGCTCTCCTGCGAGGTCATGGTGATGGCTGCCTTTTCGGGTGTGTTGTCCTTGACCGCCTTTGCGGTGACCGGGCAAGCCTTGACGCAGAGCGTGCAGCCCATGCAATCCAGCGGGCTGATTGCCATCGTGAACTTGTAGTTGGTCTTGATAACCGGCTTTGCGGTGAACTTTGTCACTTCGGGAGCCTTTGCAGCCTCCTCTTCGGTCATTGCGAACGGACGGATTGCTGCATGCGGGCAGACGAACGCGCAGTTGTTGCACTGGATGCAGTTTTCGGGATGCCATACCGGCACGTCAACCGCAACGCCTCTCTTCTCGTAAGCAGCCGCGCCCTGCGGAAGGGTACCGTCGGCATACTTCTCGAAGGTGGAGACCGGCAGGCTGTCGCCGTTCATCTCGGAAACCGGACGCACGATCTTGTTGACGTAGTCGACCAGTTCGGGTCTGGTTCCGGTTGCGGGCGCCTCAGGCGCCTCGTCTGCAAGGTCAGCCCATACAGCGGGAACGTCGATCTTTACGATTGCGTCAACGCCTGCATCGATTGCCTTGTAGTTCATTTCGACAACCGCTTCGCCCTTCTTCAGGTAGGACTTCTTCGCCATGTACTTCATGTACTCGACAGCCTTGTCGATGGGCATGATGTTTGCCAGCGCGAAGAACGCAGACTGCAGAATGGTGTTGGTGCGCTTGCCCATACCGATCTCACGCGCCTTGTCGATTGCGTTGACGGTATAGAACTGGATGTTGTTCTTGGCAATGTACTTCTTGACGGAGTTCGGCAGGTGATGCTCCAGCTCCTCGCGGTTCCACTGGCAGTTCAACAGGAAGATGCCGCCCGGCTTAACGTCCTGGACGATCTTGTACCCCTTGAGGATATACGCCGGAACGTGGCAGGCAACGAAGTTTGCCTTGGTGATGTAGTAAGGAGACTTGATTGCCTTGTCGCCGAAACGCAGATGCGAAATGGTGACGCCGCCGGTCTTCTTGGAGTCGTACTGGAAGTACGCCTGAATGAACTTATCGGTGTGGTCACCGATGATCTTGATGGAGTTCTTGTTTGCGCCGACCGTACCGTCGCCGCCCAGGCCCCAGAACTTGCAGGAAATGGTGCCTGCGGGTGCAGTATCGGGAGCCGGCTTCTCCTCCAGGGAGTGACCGGTCAGGTCATCCACGATGCCGATGGTAAAGCCGTTCTTCGGCTTCTTTGCATCCAGGTTTGCATAGACTGCGAAAATGGACGCCGGAGTGGTATCCTTGGAACCGAGACCGTATCTGCCGCCAACGACGGTTGCCTTGACGCCGGTTTCAGCCAGCGCAGCCACAACATCGAGGTAGAGCGGGTCGCCCAGTGCTCCGGGCTCCTTGGTTCTGTCCAGAACCGCGATCTTCTTCACGGTCTTCGGCAGCGCCTGTGCCAGCTTCTCGGCAACGAACGGACGGTACAGACGGACCTTGACCAGACCCACCTTCTCGCCTGCTGCCATCATGTAGTCGATGACTTCTTCCGCAACGTCGCAGACCGAGCCCATCGCAACGATGACCTTCTCTGCGTCCGGTGCGCCGTAGTAGTTGAACAGCTTATAGTCGGTGCCCAGCTTCTCGTTGACCTGATTCATGTAATCCTCAACGATTGCCGGCAGCTTTTCGTAGTAGGGGTTGCATGCTTCTCTGTGCTGGAAGAAGATGTCTCCGTTCTCAGCCGAGCCGCGCAGCACCGGATGCTCCGGGTTGATGGAACGCGCGCGGAATGCAGCAACGGCATCCATGTCAACCATGTCTGCCAGGTCCTTGTAGTTCCAGACTTCAATCTTCTGAATCTCGTGTGAGGTCCGGAAGCCGTCAAAGAAGTTGATAAACGGCACTCTGCCCTTAATGGTGGAGAGGTGCGCAACCGCGCCCAGGTCCATGATTTCCTGCGGGTTGGACTCGGCAAGCATTGCAAAGCCGGTCTGACGGCAGGCATAAACGTCGGAGTGGTCGCCGAAGATGTTCAGCGCGTGGGACGCAACGCAGCGTGCGGAAACGTGAATCACGCAGGGCAGCAGTTCGCCCGCGATCTTGTACATGTTCGGAATCATCAGCAGAAGACCCTGCGATGCCGTGTAGGTCGTGGTCAGTGCGCCGGCAGCCAGGGAGCCGTGAACAGCACCCGCAGCGCCCGCCTCGGACTGCATCTCCATCACCTTGACGCGCTCGCCGAAAATGTTTCTCGCCGGCTCACCAAGGACGTTTTTGTCGGTTGCCGACCAGGTGTCGGTCACCTCTGCCATCGGGGACGACGGCGTGATCGGATAGATGGCTGCAACCTCGGTGAACGCATAGGACACGTGCGCCGCGGCGGTGTTACCATCCATGGATAACTTTGTTCTTTCGATTGCCATGTTTGTAATCAACCTCCTGAGTTTTTTACAGTAGATATGCTATCCTCTATATCCAACCTATATCATACCATAATTTTTGCAAAAAGTAAAGGTCTTTTGCGAAAAAAACGCACAAAAAGCACGAAAAGTTTTCAGGTTCAATGGAAAAAGTCGGAAGCCTTGGAAGTTTCCCGGCTTTCGGGGTTCCTCTGCAGGATAGGAATGGCTTGCTTGCCTCTATTCATCGGAGATCCCGCCTGCTGGCGCCCCTCCGGGGTTCGACTGGGCACCGAAGGTGC
>USMO01000032.1 GCA_900555785.1 uncultured Eubacteriales bacterium
CTGTGCCTGGCAGACCGGCTGAATGCTGCCTCTGCGGGGAGCTGCCGCCCTGCCGTGCTGCGGAACGCGACCTACAATCAGGAACTTGCGCCGCATTCGCTGCTGCTGGAAATCGGATCTGCCGGAAACACCGTGGAAGAAGCGGTCGAGGCTGCAACACGGGTTGGGCAGGTGTTGGCAGACCTGATCTGCAACCGCCCTGCCCAATAGGGTATTTTAATTAGGATGCTTTTCTGCTGTTGCTGTTGCGGCGGCGCGGGCGCATTGCCAGATAGGCAAGGAAGAGCAGCCCGGCGGCAAGCAGAAGACTGACAACCGGAGAGAGTCTGCCGCACTCCAGCGAGCCTGCAACACCGACCAATCCGACCAGCGCTCCGGCAGCAACCGCAACGCGCGAGACACGGCGCACCGCAGCGGAGCAAAGGAACATCCAAACCGCCCGGAACCAGGCAAACAGGCGCGCGCGAAGTCCATAGAGAACGCTTTGGTGCGGTCTTCCGATTTCGGCATAAAACGCTTCATAAATTCCGGTATTGGAATGAATCGATGCCATACTTCCGTATTCTCTGTTCATAAAACGCCCTCCTTGATTCCGGTTTTGGAATCTTACGCTGACAGTATACCACATTCTTCGCGCTTTGTCAAGAGGTTTTTTCCAAAAAAAGAAAATATTTTTGCGAACCCCCTTTACAAAACGGTTTTTGTGTGATATAATAGTACCAGAATCGGAATGTGGAGGTGGACGATGGAGACCTATATCGACCGTATTAAATGGATGAAAAGTCAGAAAAAGCTGACGAACGAGCGCCTGTCGGAGCTTTCCGGCGTTCCGCTGGGGACGCTGAGCAAGCTGCTTGCCGGGATGAACGAATCGCCGAAGCTTTCCAATATCGTGGCAATCTGCTCGGCGCTGGATTGCTCGGTGGAATATATCGTAACCGGCGCGCCGGAAAATACCAATAACTATACGCTCACCGGCGAGGAGATCGCGCTGATCGAGGCATACCGAAAGCTGGATTCCTGGGGGCGGTCGCTTGCCGGGGTCGTGATTGCCAAGGAGCGCGAACGCATTGCCGGAGGCGAAACGGTGCCCGCTGCTGCACCTGCTGTTCCCGCAAAACTCCTGCGCCCGCAGAAGCCCGCCGGTCGGTTCGCCGGGGAGACGCTCATTCGCGGAAAGCGTTCGATTCGGCTGTACGACCTGCCGGTGTCTGCCGGTGTTGGCGTGTATCTGGATGACGCGAGAAGCGAAAAAATTTCCGTGCCCGGAAACGAAAAGACTGCCGAGGCAGACTACGCGCTCCGCATCAGCGGAAACAGCATGGAGCCGAAATACCATGACGGCGATATTCTGCTGGTGCAGAATGCGGACGGCGTGGAGATTGGCGAACTTGGCATTTTCCTGCTTGACGGTTCCGGCTTCTTCAAGAGGTTCGGCGGTGACCGCCTGATTTCGCTCAACCCGGATTACGGACCGATTCTGCTCAAGGATTTCTCCGATGTGCAATGCCGAGGGCGCGTAATCGGAAAACTGAGACGGAAAACCGGCCCCAGAACGGCGGGGGAGACGGAAGCGTAAGCATTTCTCATATTAAAGGAAGATAAAGGTTTCGATGGCGTAAAATAGAGACACGACGCAGGTGTGTGCTTTTGTGACATCACAGGTAGGATTTGGAAAGATTTTGTAAATCCATAAAATTTTTTTCAAAAAGCCCTTGACAAACGCTGCAGAGTGTGGTATAATGCCAGTATCAAAAGTGAATCGTTGGCAAAACCGTCGTGAGGCGGCGACGCAAAGCCTTGGAACTTTCCAATGGGAAGTTAGCCCGGTTGCATGTTTAGCACAGTACAATTGTACTGTGCTATGGGTGCAACCGGGCTTTTTGTGCGGAATTGAACGCGGTAAAGGAGGATGAAACATGGCGACCAACAATCAAAACAATCGGATCGGCTCTTTTGCCGCAATCAACGGGGGTGTTATTGAGGGCTGTTCTGCGAACGTGAAGCTGCGCGGCTGTCCGAACGGCGCGGGGTTCGTGTTCGGGAACAGCGGGGTGGTGAAAAATTCGGTCTCTCTGAAGCTGGGCAGCGGAAAGGGCGTGACCGGCTTTTACAAGCGCAACACCGGAACGGTGAACGCCTGCGCGTACCTTGCAAACCCGCACAAACGCCAGATCGACCGAAACGGCAATGTGCTGGTTAAGACCGGAAACCCCGAATGTTTCCTGCCGACCGGGCTGCCGTCCGACCAGGTGTACCACAAGCTGGGGCTGCAGAACCTGTGGAAGAACGCTCGCGGCAAGAACGGTTTCGTTCTGGAGCCGGACAAGCTGCGCAACAAGACCGTGCTGTTCGGCGCGAAGGACCAGATCGTGTCCATCCGGACGCAGGCAGACCTTGTGCGCATCATCAAAACCATCAATTCGGGCGACCGCGCGGCTGCCTCGGCGAACTACCTGCTGGAGGCGAACCTGAATATGCACGGCGCAAAGCTGGAGCCGATCGGGCTTTCGGAAGCGCTGCCGTTCAGCGGAAACTTTGACGGAAACGGCAAAACGATCTTCAATTTCAAAATCGACTGCTCCGGGATGGAGTACGGCGGGTTCTTCGGCTACACGAAGAATGCGAAGATTGCAAACCTGACGGTTGACTACATCCTGGGGGGCAAGCGCGGAATCGTGACCGGCGGCATGGTCGGCAACGCGGTTGGCGGCGGGATTGCAAACTGCCATGTACGCATCGGCATGACGCCGGGTGCGTGCGCGGGCGGGTTTGTCGGCAAGAACACCGGATACATTCAGAACTGTTTTGTCTGCGGCAGCGTTACGGGACCGATTCCGGTCATGCCGATTGCGGTGAGCGCGGCGGCGCTGGTGCTGGCGGCAGGCATTACGACCGGTGTCGTGGTGGTCAAGAAGCTGACCGGCGACACGGTGTTCCACCCGGAGGTCATCGACCCGAACCAGAGGCCGGCGCCGCCGGAAAAGGACCAGCCCGATCCGCTGCCGGCAGGGACAAGCCGGCTCAGCATCCGGCTGAACCAGGAGGTCAGCATCAGCTACTCCACGGGCGTTGGGCAGATGAATTACGTCAATCCGGCGTCCAGCACGCAGGACATGGTGATTCGGATGTGCATTTCGGACGCGGAGCTGACGCGGGCGGGCATTGATCCGGTGAAAACCAAGGTCCGCACGCAGGCGGAAATTGATGCCGAGGGCTACGACCCGGAAAAGGCGATGACAACGCTGTATCAGTCCGGGCGGGTGCAAATCGGCTACCAGCTGGAATACTGCAAGATTACGGCGCTGCCGAGCGGAGACAAGCTGCCGGTTGGGGAATACAAAACGGTGATGATCATCGAGGCGTATGACCCGAAAACGAATGAAAAATCGATCGTCAACGCACAGGCAGAGATGACGATCAAGGTCGTGGACCGGTAAGAGTCCGGAGACGGCGCACGAAAGGAGGTGGGAAGCATGAAAACAAGCCGGAAACAGCTGCTGAAGCGGTTGGGCTGCGCGTTCCTCGCGTTTGTAATGGTCCTGGGGACCGTTCTGACCATTCCGTTCGTGTTTGAGCTTCCCATTTTTGCGGCGGCGGATGAAACTTTCACCAGCGGTGCGGTGTTGATTGATTCCCATTACAACGGAAAAAATATCCTGATTCGGGGCAAAGATGTCTTTTCGGTGACCGTTGTCGGCGCAACCGGGGTCAACATCATTTTTGAGAATGTCACGATGGACCGGCGGTATGGAACCGATGAAAAAAAAGGCTCCACAATTCCCGGGCTTTATGACGTTTCGGTCGCTTTGGGGTGGCAGTCTTCTGCAAACAGCCAATACTATATCTCCACCAGCCCGCTTTTCATCACGAAAAACTCGAGTGTTACCGTTGCATTTCGCGGCGAAAACAATTTTTATGCCGGGACGAACAACTGCACGGTTAACAATAGCAATGTTTATACGGCGAAAGTGGATGGCGGCGGGATGGCCGGCGTGCAGGTGGACGCCGGTTCCAGCCTGACGATTGCCCCAAGCAGCGGTGTTTTGAACGCTTACGGTGGCTATTATGTGGATGACGACAATTCAAATAATGTTCCGAACACGACCCTTTACAAAGAGGATGGCAATGGGTATGGCTATCCTGCGGGAAGCTGGCAAAATCATACCGGCGGCGGCGCAGGAATCGGCGGCGGCGCAACGGACCTTGTGGAACAAGCAAGTAGCGAGGATTATACTGCCGGAACTCCCGGAACCATTACCATCAACGGCGGCATTATCAATGCCTACGGCGGGCATCAGGCTGCGGGCATCGGGGGCGGCGTGAACGGTGCTGCAACCAGTACGAAGATTACGATTAACGGCGGCACTGTGACTGCAAAGGGCGGGCGCTGGGCAGCCGGAATCGGAGACGGAGATTCGTTACAGGCAAATTATACAACCTGTTTTGCGAATTCCTATACCATTGAAATCAACGGTGGAACGGTTGATGCAATCGGCGGTGTTGCGTGTCCCGGAATCGGTACTACGGATAATATCAGTGGCGGTGACGGGTTAAGAGGTCGATTGTCAAATTCAGGACTTTTGATTCACCTGTATGGCGGAAGCGTTCGTGCACGTTCCGGATACCCGGATGGATTCAATCCAACAACCGGTGTCAACACGAAAAACAAAACCAGCGCGGCGGCTGCCATTGGTGCCGGAAATGACACGAAAATGGTTGCGCAAACAATCTATATCAAATCGGGTATGGAGATCATCGCATCCGGATTCGGAAACTATGCTATTAACGAGGACGGTACGCTCGGCGCAGATTCCGAGACAACACCGAACATCACTGCAGAGCAGGCACGCCTTTACAATGGACGTTTCCCGAATTTAACATCAAAGGATAACCGTGTTTTTACGCTGTACGAAGAAATGCGAGAGCTGATTACAGTAACGCACAACGGAAAAAAATACGAAGGCGAAAGTATCAAATTTATTTCGCAACCGACCGACGGAACCGCGGGGGATATTTACTACTACGATTCCGATGAAATGGTCCTGTTGGACAAAGATAAAAACGTGATTGCCTGGGGACATGAAGACCAGCAGCTGATTGCAGATTGTTTTAGCAAGAATCATCTGACGGTTTATGCGGAAGAAGGAAAGTCAACCGTTATAAAAACGGTAACTGCCCCAAGTTACTTCCGCTCAATTGCGCTGACTCTTCCGGACCCTGCAAAACACGGAGGTCTGTATGCGCTGCGCATTCCGACATCACAGGTCACCTCTGATGTGACGCTCCCAACCGATTATATTGACGTTACCATTTCTGCAACCACTGACCAGAATATCTGGGGCAAAATCACCTATCCGTGTCAGTACAATACCGTATTGGATGCTGTATCATCTTCTTTTATCAAAGTGGATGCTTACAGACAGGCGACGAACGACCAATCAAACGGAATGATTGGCGAGGCATTTCAACGGTCTGTTTTTACCTACACGGTTTATTTGGATCGGAACGTTTCCAGCGTTTGGATTTATGCGCTTTTCCTGAAAGAAGAGAATGTAACATATGAGGTTTTGCTGACAAACGGTTCGCAAAGAAAGGCAGAACTGATTGAAAAAAACGGAAATGACGGCTTTGTGTATGCTTATATTTCCGAAGAGGTTGCTATGAAGGGCGATCAGATGGATATTCTCATTCGGAAAACCGACACCGGCGGAGAAGCCAATCTTTCAGCACATTCCATCATTTATAAAATTACCTTTATCCGTAAAGCCGAATACACGATCAAGCTTCCGAATCTGGACAAGATTTATGACGGCAGGACGGTTAGCCCGAATGTAACGGCTTCGATGGTGGTTGACCAATACGGCGAAGCGGTTGAGACTGTGACGCAGGAGGATCTTGACAAGATTCGGTTTTCCTACCAGCGTATCAACGGAACAATCAGTACAGAGGATTGCAGCGCGCCGAAAAATGCGGGCACTTATCAGGTGACGGCGGTTATCGAAGCGGAGTCTTATACGGCGACCAGCGCGGTAACACCCTTCACCATTTCTAAAAAAACGTTGACAGTCTCCCGTATTGAGAACTATCTGACCTATGTCACGCGGTCAGAGCTGGAGGAATGGAAGAACGAGGGCACTACGCATCCCTTGGATGTTGCCAAACTCGGCCTGATTGTTCTGGACGGCGTTGTGAACGGGGACATTGTTGACGTAAGCGTCACGAAAGCTGAATACAACGATCTTTCGATTGGCTATTCCTCCAATAAGATTACGCTGACCGGAGTAACACTGACCGGAGACGGAAAGGACAACTACACGATCAGCTCAACGCAGACCGTATTCGGTCAGATCAACTACCGGCTGGACGGTTCAATCTTCCGCAAACCGGATGGCAGTTCATCAACCTGGGATAAATTCTATCCCATTGACAGTGACAGTCCTGTCAACGATGGGAACAAGGATTACCATTCCCCGAAAGACGAAGACGGCAAATTTACTTCTCACGTTGAGTACATCTACGCGCGGACCCAGGGAAAAGGGGAGCGCGGCGCAGTCTACGCGATGGAGCTGGAATTTGGCAACATGCAGTTTGTCTACACCGAAAAGGTCTGGAATCCGGACACAATGGAATACGAAGAAGCGGAAGACGGCAGTTCTTTCTGGATCGGTTTTGACGGTAAGAACAACCACGTTACAGTGATCAACCGCTCCAACAAAGCCGTTGGTTGCACGGTGACAGCAAAAATCGACTTTCTGCATGAAAATCACGGGAGCGGTAACTCCGGAATCGGCGTTGGGGTCTACAATTCCAACGATAGCACCGACACCACCAACATCTCCGGCGTTTCGCAGGCGGTTCCGGCGGCAACTGCCGGGGACCACAAGAATTACGGAGAAGTTGGAACCAAGCAGTTCTTCATCCGATTAACCGGCGTTCCCGTGCTGGTGGACGGCGGCGACTATACCTCGGTCGGGAACCTGACCGTCAAGTTTTCCACAACGTAAATCACCCGCTCCCGGGTCAGACGGAACCCGGAACGGTTGATCCATAAAACCTTTTGCTTATGAAAGGAGCAAAAATTATGAAAAAAATTCTCTCTCTTCTTCTCGCAGGTCTCATGACCGCATCGATGTTTGCTGTTGGAGCAAGCGCGGATACGACAGAAACAATTGTTGTTGGTGGTCCGTCAAAAGCTGACGGAGTTTTGGAAGACAATTTCAATGCAAATAAGAGCAATAGCGGTGAAATCAACGTGAAGGTTGACAAGATTACGCATAAGTATGCTGTTGACATGACCTTCGACTTTTCCGACCTGACGATTGGCAATATTGAGTGGGATGTTGAAAACATGAAATATGTCAAGGCAGACGGGAACACTCTGGCAAATTCCGATAGAACGATTACTATTTCGAATCGTTCCGATCTGCCGGTGAATGCAAAAGTTGCTGTTAGCGAGGATACCGCAAACGACTTTGTAACGGTTGATGTTGAAACTACTTATAAGGATAAGACAACTAAAATTGAAAAGGCAACCGCTGCTACTGAATCCAATGCACAAGGAACAGCTACAAGTCTGAAAGTTAAGATCAATTTTACAAGTGAAAATTGGGACAATGTAATTGCACATTACGGTCAGCTGTTTGCAAACAATCCGGAAACTCCCTCTTATAAGCTGGCTAAGATCACCGTTACCATTAGCAAGGTTTCTGCTACTGAAGGCTAATTTTCACACCCCTTTCTCAGGTTACATCGCCCCTTAACCGGCGGCGGGTGTAATAAATCGGGAAGAAAGGAGGACGCGTGATGAAAAAGATTCTTGCACTGGTTATGTCCCTTGCCATCTGCTTCTGCTGTTCGCTGACGCTCTTTGCAGCCGGAACGCCGGAAGCCAATTATAACGGTCAGACGGATAGGGCGGATGTGAATGTGTCGATCAACGGTGAAGTGACCCATGTCTACCTCGTGGACATCGAGTTCACCGCCGGTACGTTCACCTATCTGACCGGTTCCAAATGGAACCCCGAAACCTATCGCTACGAACCGATCAGCACGCCGGAATGGTCCGGCGATGGCAAGGTCAAAATCATCAACCATTCGGACCGTTCGGTTAACTACTCGGTTACCTCCGAGAACGTGACCGACGCTTACGGTCCGTTGCAGATTGAAGTGACCGGCGGGACCGGAACCATTGAAAAATGCTCGGTTGGTGATGTCAGAGGATCTCACAACGCGGAAATTACCTACGGTGTTTCCGGAGTTCCGACCCAGTCGGAGCTGACCAACGTCAAGCTTGGCGAAATCGTTGTGAAAATCACAAAGTAAGGGCGGGAACATCGTTCCGGCGTCCAACGGAGGGCTGTAGCTCCGGCGGACGTGCCCTGCAGGGAAAGGAGAAGTTTGTTGTCAATGAAGTTTCATAAAAATGTGTTCATGGTGCTTCCGGCACTGCTTCTCCCGGTACTTGTCCTTCTTTCCGGCTCCCCGAGTGCCGGCGCTTACGGCGTCTCCGATGTTGTCATCAACACCACACAGGCAGAAAACGTCCGGCGCTTTGAAGCGGATATTATCTATCGGGATACCACCTTTTACTACGACCTCATCAGCGTTGCGGAAAATGTGGAGTCCGGCGAACGCTATATCAACAGCGGCGTCTGGCGCGAAGCGAACGGCACCCAAGCCGATTCCTTTACGGTCACGGTGAAAAACCGCTCGAACCGGGAGCTGTCAACCGAAACGGTCTTTACGGCTGATGATTTCATCAGCTGCGGTGCCGGCATTCAGCTCCGAGGGGAGGGGAGGCATACCGTCCCCTCTGTTGAGGTCTCTGCCGAAAAGACCGTTGTCTTTGAAACCGTGACCGAAGCGGTGTTCGGTCCCTATCCCGACCTCGGCTCTTACCGAGGAACCAAACACATTACCGCAATCGTTATATTCAGGCAAAATCCCTGAAAGCGGTAAATCCATGACGAAAAGTGAGGTGCTTTTGTTTTGAACCGTCTGAAAACCAAATCCACAAAGATCTGTTTCGTCATTGTTTTGTCGCTTTCGCTGCTGCTCTCCGCAATTCCGGTTGTCCCTGCGGCGGCAGATGGTGAAACAACCGCGACCGAAACCGGCTACACCTATTCGGTCGAAATCACGTTCGGCTCGCTCTCCTTTGTTTACGATTGGGGAACCTGGAGCACCAGCCACCTCCGCTACGAGGCGGACAAGTCCAGCACGAACCCCGCCAGCGGGACCGAGCAAGGCTTTCCCGGTTGGTACGGCTTCGACGGGACCGCGAACAAGGTTAGCGTGAAATATCTGCGGTCGGAAACCGACACAACGAAATATGACAATCTGTCGGTGACGCTGGAATATGCGCCGCTGACCGGAACCTCGGCTGTCGGCGGCGTTGAGATGGAGCTTTTCAAATCCAAGGATTTTTCGTCCGACAGCCAAGTTACGGGGACCAACAGCAGCTTCACGCTGACGATTCCGAGCAGCACTACGGCAACTGATTATTGGATCTCCCTGAAGGGCGTGCCGATGAGCGGGAGCAATTCGTTTGATTCCGACACGTTGACCGCAATCGGAACCCTGACATTCCGGCTCGGCAAGCTGAGCTGACATTACATGAACGGAGGCAACGACCGTGCACCGATACAGTACCACTCAATTAAAGAAAACACTTCTCATTGGCGGCGGCTGCATGCTGCTGGCTGCCATCATGATTGCCGGCATGGTCTTTGCGTTTACGCTGAAGCCGCGCCTTTACGATCGCCAGGCGCTGGACGGCGCGCCGCAGGGGCTGCCCGAAAGCATTGCTTACGTCTCCTACGAGAGCGACGGCGTTTGCAAGGTGACGCTTGCCTGCAAGCCGGAGTTTGACGGTTCGGTTGCAAAGATTTATCTGACCAATCCCATTGAGAATGCGGTTTTGCTCAAAGCGGAATTTTACTCGGTCAAGGTGGTTACGCAGAGCGACGGAAGCTCGGATTATCTGCCCGATGAAAAGCTGGGTGAGACCGGTTTTCTCTGTCCGGGGACCTATGTGGAAAACGTGAAACTCAAAGGCTTGACCGCCGGTGAGGAGAACCGCGTTTTTGTCAAAATCGCCACCATGAACGAGCCGGAAGGCACCAGCAACGGGGCTTTCTACATCCGCACGGTCATTTCCTGACGCATTTTTGCCCAAAAAGTTCGGAATCTGTTTCTTTCCCGACAGATTCCGACTTTTTTCTTATCTGTTAAATGGTAAAATATAGTAAAAGTGGTAACGAAAAGGCGATGAAGCACGAAAGCGGAAGGGAGGGGGCGAAACGTGGATGTTGCAGAACGCAGGCATCAGGTATTGCTGTTGCTTTGCCGTCGGCGGCACGAGACGGTCTCCGCGCTCGCCTCACATTTCGGCGTTTCTGCCAGGACGGTCCTGCGCGATGTGGAGGCTTTGAGCCTGACCTATCCGATCTACACCCGGCAGGGGCGCTACGGCGGCGGGGTCTATCTGGTGGACGGCTACGCCCCGGAGCGGCTCTATCTCGATCCTGACGAGCTTTCGCTTTTGCTCGGCCTTCTTCACCGCGCCGAAGCCCTCCCCGGTTTTCTCCCGTCCGACGAGGGTCACCGCCTCCGTTCCCTCATCTTCCGCTATACGTGCCCGGCGATGGGCGGGGAGGAGGGAAGACTTCGGGGTGCTGCCCCGAACCCCGCTTAGAACCTTCATCCGTAAGAAGCCCCAAAGCACGGTTTGAGGCAGCGCCCCAAGGTCTTATTAACTTTACATAAAAGGCTTGTATTTTTTAGGAGAACGTGATATAATAGATATGGATTGATCTTTTCGGAGGTGTTGAAAATGGAAAAGAACGCTGTGCTGCAAGCAATCCGGACCAGACGGTCGGTCAAGGCGTATTTGCCGGACGCGGTTCCGCAGGAGAAGCTGGACGCGATTCTGCAGGCGGGGCTTTACGCCGCCAGCGGCATGAACCGGCAGAGCGCGATTGTGCTGTGCGTCACAGACCCGGAAGTACGGAATCAGCTTTCCCGCATGAACGCGGCGGTCATGGGCGTGGAGGGGAGAGACCCGTTCTATGGCGCCCCCTGCGTGCTGGTCGTTCTTGCAGACCGGAGCGTGCCGACCGGCGTTTATGACGGCAGCCTGATGTTGGGCAATATGATGCTCGCGGCGCACGCCGAGGGGCTGGGCAGCTGCTGGATTCACCGCGCCAAGGAGGAGTTCGACTCCGAGGAGGGGAAGGAGATCCTGCGGAAAGCCGGCATAACCGGCGATTACGTCGGCGTCGGGCACCTGGTTGTCGGATACCCCAAGGGCGATGAGCCGGAGGCAAAGCCGCGCCGGGA
>USMO01000033.1 GCA_900555785.1 uncultured Eubacteriales bacterium
GCGGCGAACGGTCCCGGTTACCGATACCGTGGCATCCCAGCGGCTGGACTGCGTGGTGGCGGCGCTGACCGGAAAATCGCGCGACGCAGCGCGGGAAGCGATCACCTCCGGGCTGGTAGAGGTCGACTACATCCCCGAAGAGCGCCCGGACCGGAGCCTGACACCGCCGGTGCTCCTGTCGGTCCGCGGCACCGGAAAATTCCGGCTGCTCCCGTTTGAAGGGGAGACGAAAAAAGGTCGTCTGCGGTTGCGCGCGGAGAAGTTTGTGTAAGCGGTGAATGTAGGATTGCCCCCGGATGGGGGCTTTTTTGATTGGATGGGGGATTTTTGGGGGTGGTTGTGAAGTGACGGTTGAGGTCCATTTGCTTTTTGTCCGTCAATCCAGTCAGCCACTATCTAAGACGGATAAAAAGCATATAGAACACCATAGCAACCAGCCCGTCATCACCCAAGCCCCAACGGAACGACACATGGGTCGTTCCCTACAAAATGGCTACATCAAATCAGCACCCACAAAAAATAGACAGTAAAGCCCCACCTGTTCAAGTTCTTGGGGTTCTTATGGGTGACTGGTTGCGCAGCAACCAGTCAGTAGCGCAGCGTTGCTTCTCTCCGAAAGAAGCCCCCTAAGCGGGGTCCGGGGCAGAGCCATGCTTGCCCGCCGCGCCCCCTGCCAATGAATTTTTACAAAAAACGGCTGAAACCCTATTGACTTTTTGCCGATTTTCCTGTATAATAACAGGAGAGAACAGCGAAGCGGACGTTTCGCATGAAATTCGGAAAGGATAGCGAACATGAAATTCAGAAAATTACTGGCGGCAGGGCTTGCCGCGTGCAGCCTGTTGACCCTGGCGGCGTGCAAATCGAGCGACGGAACGACCAACTGGGATGATTATAAGCAGGAAGACAAAGTGATCAACAGCGTTGCAACCGGCAGCGGTGAAACCGCAGGGACCCTGCTTTTTGAATCGATCGACAGCGACACCGTGCGCATCACCGGGTATACCGGTCCCGAAACGCCGCATACCCTGACGGTTCCCGCAACCGTGCAGACCAGCACCGATACCAGCATCGCGCCCAAAAAGGTGACGGCGATCGGGGAGAAGGCATTCCATTCACTCTCGAACCTGACCGAGGTGACCCTGCCCGAGGGACTGACCGAAATTGAGAATTACGCGTTTGCAGAGTGCAAGCAGCTGACCAAGGTGAACCTGCCCAAAACGCTGGAGAAGCTCGGCAAGGCTGCTTTCTACGGCTGCGAGAAGCTGACCGAGGTCGGCGCACTCGGCGAGACCAAGCTGACCGAGATTCCGGAGACCTGCTACCTGGAGTGCAAGGCGCTGACCGCCCTGACGATTCCCGCCAACATCAAGACCGTCGGCAAGGGTGCGTTCCAGGGCTGCACCGGACTGAAAGAAATCACACTGGCAGAGGGCGTTGAGACGCTGGATAGCCAGTGCTTCATGCAGGCTGAGAACCTGGAGACCCTGACCCTGCCGTCGACGCTGCAGAACACCGACCCGAAAGTGGACCTGACCTTCTACGGCGCCGCTAAGCTGACCACCGTCAACGTGCCTGCTGACGCGCCGGAATCGGTTAAGCAGTTTGCAGACATCCTGCTCGGCAAAGACGAAGCCTGAGCATAACATAAAACAGAACCCCGGGAATTGTAAGCCCGGGGTTCTGTTCTTTTGGAGAACAAAAAAGAGGCAGCAACCAATCGGTTGCTGCCTTGTTTCTATGGGGTCAAGCCTTTACAAACGTGAACTTCTCCCAGGGGATGTTGACGGGCTGCTTTTCGGTGATGATAGAATCCACGCACATCAGGAGCGGGAAGTCGGCGGCGTTCAGGATGCCCTTGCCGGAGGCAATGCGGATTGCGCGCGCGACACGCTCCGCAACCACCAGCGATTCCAGCGTGACGCCGTTCAGCTCTGCTTTGGCTTCGTCAATGTTCAGCCCGCGACCGAGCAGGATGCCGACCAGTCGCGTTCTGCCGCCGTAAACCGTGACATAAAGGTCACCCGCGCCGACGCAGAGGTTTTCCAGCGTTCCGGCGCCCTGGTAAGCCAGCAGCTTTGCCATTTCCTTGGTTGCCTGACCGAACACCGCTGCCTGCGAGTTGAAGTGCAGCTCGCTGTCAATGCCGAATTTGCGCTGGTTCAGACCGATGGTCAGCGCAATGCCGAGCGCGTACCCGTTTTTCAGCGCGACCGCCGACTCAATGCCCACAACATCGGTGGAAAGGCTGATGTGGTAGTAGTCGGTTGCCATAATCTTTCTCAGCTTCTCCAGCGTTGCAAGGTTCTTGCCGCAGAAGGCAACTTCGGTCTGGTCATGCGCCACCAATTCATAGCTGGTGCAGGGACCGCCGATTGCGTTCAGCTCCACATGGCTGCCGATTGCGTCCAGCTTCTTCTGCCAGACCTCCGGGTAGCAGAGCAGCTTTCCCTCCGGGGTGTCCATCAGCCCCTTTGTCACGCTCAGGACCGGAATGCTGTCCGGAATCTTGGGGAGCACGAACTCGCCGAACCAATCCACGCCGAAGCTGGAAACGCCGCCGATGATCATGTCCGCGCCTGCGATGGCGGTCTCCATTTCTTCAATCTGATAGTACCGGACACCCGCCGGGAAGTCGGTTTTGAATTTCGGGTGTCTGCCGGTTGCGCGGCAGGCGTCGATTATTTCGCGGTCCAGATGCGTGCCGACCAGCCGGACCTCGTTGCCGTTTTCCAGCGCCGGGAATGCCAGCGCCGAGCCCATCATGCCGGCGCCGATGATTGTTACAATTGCCATATCCGTTTCTCCTTCTCTCTTGCTCTGTTGCAGCCTTCGGGCGGTGCATTTCCCGGGTGGGGGACCGCCTGCCGGGGGTGAATGCTCCGGCGTTGGCTGACTGGATGGCTTATTATAACACGGCAAGCCGGCTTTGTCAAGAAAACGCCAAAAAGCCTGTCAAACTGCCCTGTGCGGTGACGGATTCGGTCAAATTCCGCCACATCCAGCCATTTTCGGGGCAGGAATGCAGCTGTGTCTGGCGCCCGGCATTCGGTCCTAAAAAATGACAAATGGAAAATTTTTTAGTTGGTCACTAACTTTTGCTTGACAAGCAGGGGTCCGGCGTGTATAATACAAGTTGGTTCGAGCGGAACCGATTTTTTTTGGCGTGGGTTAGCTTCGGCTAACCAAGGACGAAAAAATCGTTCCATTCTTTTTGCCGAAGAGTTAGCCAAGGCTAACCTCCGGAGAGAACCGGATTCTTTTGTGAGGTGATGGTATGAGTTCGTCGGAACTGCGGTATCTGATTGCGGCAAGTACGCTTGCCGAGGGGGGCGCGGCGGTCAAGCAAAAGGACATTGTGGGCAAGCTGGGCGTGTCCAAGGTCAGCGCTTACAACGCCGTGGAGCGTCTGCGGGAGAAGGGGTACATCGAAAAGAACGAGCGGAAAATCGGGTTGACGGAGCGGGGCAGGGAAGCCCTGAACGAATACCTGACCATCATCCACTTTATGGCGTCGCACCTCTCGCTGCATTGCGGCACGCCGGAAGCGGAGGCTTACGAGGACGCGCTGAATGCGACCTGCGCGTTTTCGGATACGACCCGCAACGGGGTGGCTGCCTATATTCAGTCCGGGATGAAAAGAGTTCGTCATGAGCAAGGAATATAAGCATTGGAATGCCGAAAAAAGCTGATTCCCGTGATGATTCGGATGTACTGCCGCGGCAATCACAAGGCAGAGCGGAAAGCGGAGGGGGTCAGGGGCAAGGCGCTTTGCACCAAACGCCAGGACCTTGCGGAATATGCAGCATTCCGGCTGGAGAAATGCCCCTTTAAGAAAAACAAGGGCTTCTGCTCCTACTGCAAAATCCATTGCTACAAGCCGGAGTACCGCGCGGAGATGAAGGATGTGATGAAATACTCCGGTTCGCGCATGTTGTTCTCGCATCCGATTTTTGCCGTGTCGCATGTCACGGCAATGATCCGGCATAAAAAGCAGCTGAAAAAGCAGGCAGCACAACAACCGGAGAAGGGGACCGGGAACACCACTCAGACCCCGACCCAGACCAACAGTCAGAACCAGGAGAAGGAGCAAATCAAATGATCGACAAGGAATTATTCAAGCTGATCGGAAAAAACAAAAAGTACATTTTTATTGCGGTCGCGCTGCAGGTGCTCGGGCTGATTGCCAATGTTTCAATCACCGCATGCGTGTGCTATGCAGTCTATCTGCTGACAAAAGGCGCGGAGGCAACGCGGTTTCTCTATCCGCTGATCGGCGCGGTTTTGGGAATTGCCGTCCGCTATACCTGCTCGCGGCTGACCGGCGACATTAAGGATACGCTGGGCAGAGGCGTGAAACGCGACCTGCGCGAGAAGGTCTACAACAAGATTCTGCGGCTGGGCGTGAAAACAACGGACGGCATGAGCATGGCGGGCTTGACGCAGGTGTCGCTGGAAGGCGTGGAGCAGCTCGACATTTATTTTTCCGGCTATCTGCCGCAGTTCTTTTTTGCTATGCTTGCGCCGATTGTGCTGTTCCTGATCTGCGTTTGGATTGACTGGCGGACCGCGCTGGTGCTGATTGCCTGCGTGCCGCTGATTCCGCTTTCCATTGTTGCGGTCAGCAAGTACGCGAAAAAGGTGTTTGCCAAATATTGGGGCAAGTACACCTCGATGGGCGATACCTTCCTGGACAGCGTGCAGGGCTTGAAGGAACTGAAAATCTTTCAGGCAGACGCGGCGCAGCACGTGAAGATTAACGAGAGCGCCGAGGAGTTCCGCGTGATTACGATGAAGGTGCTGGTGATGCAGCTGGTCAGCATCACCATTATGGACCTGGTGGCTTACGGCGGCGCGGGCGTCGGCATTGGCCTTGCAATCTGCGGCGCGGCGTTCTGGGGACTCAATCCCCTTGCGGCACTGTTCCTGTGCCTGGTGTCGGTTGAGTTCTTCCTGCCGCTGCGCGCGTTCGGTTCGGCTTTCCATGTTGCAATGAACGGCATCAGCGCGGGCAAGAAGATTCTTTCCCTTCTGAACACGCCCGACCCCGAATGGGGCTCGGAAACGCTGGACGGCAGCCGGGATATTCAGCTGGATGACATCACCTTCTCCTATGACGGCAAGCGCGACGTCCTGAAGCACGTGAGCATGACCTTCCCTGAGCGGGGCATGACGGCGATTGTGGGCGAGAGCGGCTGCGGCAAATCGACGGTTGTCAATATGCTGGTGGGCGCATTCCGTCCGCAGAGCGGCAAGGTGACGGTTGGCGGCAAGCAGCTGGAGAAGCTCTCGCGCGAGAACTGGTATTCGCACCTGGCAGCGGTCAGCTACAATACGTATATCTTCAACGAAAGCGTGCGCGACAACTTCAAAATGGCGAAGGAGAGCGTTACCGACGCGGAGATTTATGCCGCGCTGGAAAAGGTGAACCTGAAGGGCTTCATCGAGGAGAACGGCGGGCTGGATAAGGTGATTACCGAGGATGCAAACAACATCTCCGGCGGGCAGAAGCAGCGCCTTGCGTTGGCGATTGCGCTGGTTTCGGACAAGGACATCTACGTGTTCGACGAAGCAACGAGCAACATCGACATCGACAGCGAATCGATCATCATGAAGAATATCAAAGCCCTTTCCGAGAACAGAAGCGTGATTGTCATCTCGCACCGTCTGGCAAATGTGGTCCCTGCGGACAACATCTACTATATGGAGGACGGCGAGATTCGGGAAAGCGGCTCGCATGAGGCGCTGATGGCGGCAAAGAAAGGGTATGCACGCCTGTACAGCACGCAGAAGCAGCTGGAGCAGGGGTACACGGAGGCGATAGCATGAGCAAGCAGAAAAAAGGAAAGAACGATATCAGAAGAAGCGGCGCCAGGATTATGGCAAGCCTGGTCGTGCTGCTGGGCAGCCTGTCCTACATCATGATTCTGGCGGTCCTGAACTGCAGCTTAGGGTTTGTGACTGCAATGGGTGTGACGGTGTTCGGCGCGGTTGGTGTTGCAAAGGCGCTGGGCGAGCCGGTGGCGCTCTCCTATGGGCTGATTGTGGGTCTGGGGGTCGGCTGCGGCGTGATTCGCGGATTTCTGCGCTACATCGAGCAGTACAGCAACCACTATATCGCGTTCCGGCTGCTGGCAGCGTTCCACGATAAGATTTTCGGCGCGCTCCGCGTGCTCTGCCCTGCAAAGCTGGAAAGCAAGCAGAAGGGCAGCATCATTGCAATGATCACCTCGGACATTGAGACGCTGGAGGTGTTCTACGCGCACACCATCTCGCCGATCTGCATTGCGGTGCTGGTGTCAACGGCGGTGTTCCTGTTCGTCGGGCTGATTTCCAGCTGGTATCTTGCGCTGGTTGCGCTTGCCGGGTTCCTGTTCATCGGCATTGTGGTTCCGCTCATCTCCTCGGGCAGACTCAAGGAGAGCGGCGTGAAGTACCGCGCCGAATTTGCCTCCTTCTCGGCATACTTCCTTGACAGCATCAAGGGTATCAAGGACATCGTGCTGAACAACGCGGGCAAGGAGCGGGAGGAAGAGGTCAACAGGCGCTCGGACATCCTGCTGGGCGAAACCAAAAAGATGAAGCACAACATCACCCGCGCCGGCTCGGCAATCGAGCTTACGGTGTCGGTGTTCATTCTTGCGGCGCTTGCCGTGGGGATTGTGCTGGTCAAAAACGACCGGCTGACGGTTGGCAGAATGATCATCGGTATGGTGACGGTGTTCTCATCGTTCGGTCCGGTTATTGCGGTCGGCGGGTTGCCCGGAAACCTGACGCAGACCTTTGCAAGCGGCGACCGGGTGCTGAACCTGCTTGCCGAAAAGCCGGCTGTGGAGGCAGTGAAGAACGGCAAGGATTTTGACTACGAAAACCTGAAGGTTGAGGACCTGTCGTTCAGCTACGACGGGCAGACCGAGGTGCTGAAGGACGTGAAGATGCACGCCGAAAAGGGCGAGATCATCGGCATTGTGGGCGAGAGCGGCTGCGGCAAATCCACCTTCTTAAAGCTTTTGATGCGCTTCTGGGAAAGAAGCGGCGGCGGAATCGATTACGACAACATTGACATCGACCGCATCAACACCGATTCGCTTCTGAAAAACGTTACAATGGTTTCGCAGACCACCTATCTGTTTGAGGAATCGATCGAGGACAACCTGCGCATTGCAAAGCCCGACGCAACGCAGGCGGAAATTGAGGACGCCTGCAAGAAGGCTGCGGTGCATGACTTCATCATGACGCTGCCCGACGGCTACAAAACGCAGGTCACGGTGCTGGGCGACAACCTCTCGGCAGGGGAGAAGCAGCGCATCGGGCTGGCAAGAGCCTTCCTGCGCGGCGGTGAGCTGATTCTGTTGGATGAGCCGACCAGCAACGTTGACAGTATCAACGAGGGCATCATTCTGAAAGCGCTGAAGGACCAGAAGAACAGGAAGAGCATCATTCTGGTGTCGCACCGCGAGTCGACAATGGCGATTGCGGACCGGATTTATAAAGTGGAAAACGGCAAGATGACGGAGGCGGTGTAAAACGATGACCGAACAACAGAAACAAAACGAAATTGACGAAGCTGCCTCTGTGCTGATTGAAAATTCGGAGGATGCTGCTGCCCCTGCGGGCGCGGCGTTCTCCGGGGGGAGCCTCCGGCGCAGCGCAGCCGGTTCTTTCGGAAATTCAAAATCAAGGATATTGTCTTTCTGGCAATCATGACGGCGTGTACGCTGATTACGGGAGCGGTGATGCCGCTGCTGATCAACGTTCCGCTGTTCGGAATCGTGCAGTTGGGGCTGGGGCTGCAGTTTTCCATCTTTCCGGTAATCGGCATGATGAAGGTCCGCAAGCCCGGTTCGCTGTTCTTCCAGTCGATCTTCATTGCGGCGTTCCTGGTGTTCATGTTCCCGCCGATGTCGATGATTGTCCTGTGCGGGCTGGTTGCGGAAACGGTTGCCATGCTGTTCTTCCGTGGCTACACCAGCGATTGGGCATGCGTGATGGCAGGAACGCTCTATCTGCCGATGACGATTCCGTTCCTGTACTTCTATTACCGGTTTTTCTACACGGTTACGGAGGAGGGAAAGACCGGCGCTTCGATTTTTCTTGCAGGTTCCAATCCGTTGGTCGTTGCGGGAATCTCCTGCGCGATTGTTGCGCTGTGCTTTGTGGGGTCGGTGATCGGTATGATTGTTTCCCGCGAGCTGAAAAAAAGCCGGAGCTTTGAAAAAATGAGCTTTTGGACCTTCAAAAAGAAGCCGTATCCCATCCTGGCGTTTGCCGCAAGCATCTTTTTCATCGTGTTCGGGCTGGTGATGGCGCGGAATGCGCATTTTAGCTGGTTCCTGCTGGGCGCCTATATCTGGCTGTTCCTGTTCGGCTGCCGGAAGGGCTGCCTGCATGTCATCGGTCCGTTCTTCCTGCGCGGCGGGATTTTCGGCGTGATTGCGTATTTCGCCTACGGAAGGAACTTTGCCTCGGCGCTGGCGATGGTCAACCGTTTCGGTGCGGTCTTCCTGTCGATTGCGCTCGGCATGAGCATGGAGCCGATTGGCATGACGCGGAATCTTTCTACGCTGCGGGTGCCGCGCGGAATCACGTTGGGAATGCTGATTGCAACCTCCTTCCCGCCCGTCCTGCGGGCAGAGAAGCAGCGGGTTCGCGAGGCAATGCAAACGCGCGGCGCGGGTACGATTTCGGCGGGCAATCCGGCACCGGCAAGCAGATGCCGGAGAAGTATTTCGACAAGACCGCCGTGGTGGAAAAGATCGGTGACCGGTACTATTTCTCCTTCACGCAGCTTTCGTTCTCGATGGAGAACCTGACGCTGACACTGGAGGAGGGCAAGCAGACCGGCTACCGCATCACCGAGGACAGCGGCGACCGCAAGACCTATTCCTATACGGTATCCAAGGAAAACCTGCAAAAGGCGCTGCCGTTTACCGTTTATGTGTCGGTGCGCGGCGAAACTTTCCCGTTCACCATCACGCTGGACCTTGCTTCGGCAACCCGGACCGGCGATGTGGAGGACGCAGAGACCGAACGCCCTGCTGAATTTGTACCGGTTATCTCCACAAGCTCGGGCAGCGAATACGAAGCCACCAGAGGGCAGATTTTCGTCATTCGGGATGCTAGGCGAGCCTGGGCGACGAGACGCCGGAGGTGACCGTCAAAGCCTACTACGTGCGCGAGGAAGAGTGGACCGAGGTCGAGCCGGACGGAAACCGGCTGCTTCTGGCAAACGCGGGCGAATACCACGTGGTCTACCGCGCGGAATCCGCAACCTATACCACCCTGCTGGGCAACCCGACCTACGCGGAAAAGGATGTCAAAATCCTGTCCGGCGTGAGCGGCGACAGCCTTGCCAAGCTGCATGACCCGAATGGGGCGCTGCCGGAGGGCACCGTGCTGATGGCGTCCAGAATCGAATCGGACAGCACCGTCTACCGGACCGCCGCCGAGAAAATGGCAGCGATTGCGGACCGGTTCCAGGTCTTTGGCGTGGAACTGATTGCAGCAGACGGAAGCGCGGCACCCCCTGCCGGAACCGTTACCATCGGGCTTCGGGCAGATTCGACCTACAACCGCAATCAGGTTGCGGCGTACCTTCTTGGGGAGGACGGACGGCTGACCCAACTCAACGTGTCGAACGGCGGCAGCTATGTCAACGTGGAGACCGCGCAGGGCGGGACCATCATCCTGTGCATCCCGGGCGTGGCGTTCCATATGCCGATCTGGGGGTATATCCTGATTTCGGTAGGCGCATTGGTCCTTGTTGCCGGTGCGGTCATGGCGATTGTCCTCACGGTCAAGCACAAAAAAAGAGCAAAACGAGCCTGAAAACGTGGGCGTAACCGCCCCCTGCAGTGCCCGGTTATCCCAAACAGCCCCTGCGGGTTTTCCCGCAGGGGCTGTTTGTTGGTTGGGGGGCAGGGGAGGCACCGTTACGGTTCGTCCGGAATCCTCCAGCGAAACAGTTGTCGGAAGCTGCTGACGCAATCTCGGCAGAGCCAAATCTTCCCATCGTCCGAACGGTACCCGTCGTGCAAATCTGCGCCGTCCATGCTGATTCGGTCCCAGCAAAGCTCGCAATGCGCATGATCGCCCTGGGCATAGGTCTGAAACGAAATTGGGAGATCCGCTAAATAGTCGTAGTCCCGCAACCCGTTTTTGAGGATGCCCTCTTTCCATTTCTGCTCCTGCTCTGTCATTCCGCTGCCCCTTTCTGCCAATCCCGCGTTCCGGTGATATGCCGGTTTATGCCGTCAGCAAGCGCACCGGAATCAGGAGGTCGTTCAAAAAGCTGGTCCCTTCGCCCAAGGTGTCGTGCCGGTAGACGGCTACCACCGGATACTGCCTTCTGCAGGCTTCCTGATTTCGGTGCAGCCGATGCTGCTTGCCAAGAGTGCTGCCAACACGATGAGGGGCAGGAATTTTTTCATCTGTTCGGTCCTCCTTATCAAAAAGCGCACAAAAGCCCTGGGCTTTTATGCGCTTCCGGATGGGTATGCAGTTGGTCAAAATCCGGTCACGCGGGGTTCGTTGCCTGCTTTCGGATTGGATGCGGTTTCGGCGGCGGTTGTCAGTCGCCTTCAAATTTGCTTGTGGACGCTCTTGTATTCGTCGTAGAAGCGATAGAACGGGCAGGCGGCGGTCCTGCCTGCAAGGAAATGCGTCATTTCGTCCTGGTCGAGGTTGACCCGGCAGGAGTAGGCGTCGTAGTCTTCGTCATAATCGTAAAAAACACAGCTGTCGCAGGTCCCGGCGGCTTTTTTCAGTTTTCTTTCTTCCATCGTTCTGCCTCCTGTGTTTGTTTTTTGGGAATCTCCCACCTTTATTATACCGCATTCCGGCGCAAAAGTAAAGAGGTTTTCGAAAATTTTCGGATATTGCGCGCGGGAGCAGGCGATACTGACAGTAAGACCTGGAAAGGAGGCGCGCTGTGGCTTTTTCGTCGCTGGTATTTTTGTTTGCGTTTTTGCCGGTGTTGCTGGCGGCTTACTACCTTTGCCCGCGGCGGGGACGGAACGCCGTTCTGCTGGCGGCAGGGCTGCTGCTGTGGCCCTACTATGGCGAAATTTTGATGTATTCCAACCAGTGTGGCGTTGGGTTTGGCTACCTGCTGTGCGCGTTGGCATTGGCGCTGGCACTGCCGCACCTGCTGTGCGGCTGGCGGAACAGCCTGCCCGGTGCCTGCGGCGCAGTGGTCTGCCTGTGTTTT
>USMO01000034.1 GCA_900555785.1 uncultured Eubacteriales bacterium
GACCCGGCTGGAGCGGGTTCCGACCGGGCTTGTTGATGATCTGACCTTTTCCGCGCCGCCGGACCTTGCAGCCCTGTTGCCGGAGACGCTGCCGGACCCGATGACCGTTGCGGAATTTTCCCGGGCGACCGGGCTGCGCGGCGTGGATGCCTATTCGGCGGTCCGCGTTCTGCTGGCGCTGGGAATTTTTGCGGATGCCGGAAGAAAAGGGCGCGGAATGGCGGTCCGGAGAAGCTGAAAAAGGGGGCATCCCGCCCTCTTTTTTTGTTTTCCCGGGACATTTTTTCACAAAAGCCCTTGATTAAATCGGAAAAGTATGGTATATTATTAGGCGGAAGAAAATTTCTTTGATGAAAGGAAGAAGCATATGACTTACAACAAGAAATCGATTGAGGATGTGGAGATCAAGGCCGGCGAGAAGGTTTTTGTCCGCTGCGACTTCAACGTTCCGATGAAGGACGGCGTCATTACCTCGGACAAGCGCATTGTCGGCGCGCTGCCCACAATCAAATATCTGATGGGAAAGGGCGCGAAGGTCATTCTGGCATCCCACATGGGCAAGCCGCACAGCATCTTTACCCCGAACTTCAAGCTGGATAAGAAGGAAGCTGCCAAGGTTGCGGCGCTCCCCGAGGAGGAGAGAGCGGCTGCTGAGGCAGAGCTGAAGGAAAAGGCGCTGAAGGGCGACGTCAAGAAGTTCACCCTGAAGCCGGTCGCCGACCGCCTGAACCGGGACCTGGACGGCAAAGTTGTCTTTGCAACCGACATCATCGGCGACGATGCAAAGGCCAAGATTGCCGCAATGGAGAACGGCACCTGCGTGCTGCTGGAGAACGTCCGGTTTGACGCGCGCGAGACCAAGAACGACCCGACCTTTGCAAAGGCGCTGGCAGATCTGTGCGGCGAGGGCGGTCTGTTCGTCAACGATGCATTCGGTACGGCACACCGCGCGCATGCCTCCACGGCTGGCATTGCGGACTATCTGCCGGCTGTCTGCGGCTACCTGATTCAGAAGGAAATCGGCGTGATGGGCAAGGCGCTGGCTGACCCGGCGCGTCCGTTCGTTGCAATCCTGGGCGGCGCAAAGGTCTCCGACAAGATCGGTGTCATCAACAACCTGATTGAGAAGTGCGATACACTGATCATCGGCGGCGGCATGGCATACACCTTCTTTGCCGCAATGGGCAACCGCGTCGGAACCTCGCTCTGCGAGACCGACAAGATTGAGCTTGCCAAGGACATGATGGCAAAGGCAAGAGCGAAGGGCGTGCACTTCCTGCTGCCTGTCGACAACGTCATCGGCAGAGAGTACAACGAGAACACGACCAACATGACCATTTACTCCGATGCAATTCCGGACGGCTGGATGGGTCTGGACATTGGTGAGAAGACCCGCGAGCTGTTCGCGAAGTCGATCATCGGCGCAGGCACGGTGGTCTGGAACGGACCGATGGGCGTTTCCGAGTGGAAGAACTTTGCAGCCGGAACCGAGGCGATTGCCGAGGCGGTTGCGAACTCCGGCGCGGTTTCGATTATCGGCGGCGGCGACTCCGCAGAAGCGGTCGAGCGTCTGGGCTTTGCGGACAAGATGACGCACATCTCCACGGGCGGCGGCGCATCGCTGGAGTTCCTGGAGGGTCTGGAGCTGCCGGGCATTGCCTGCCTGCAGGACAAGGACTGATCAGTCAGAAAAGAGGGTATCGGGATGAATCCTACGAAGAGAAGAACGGTGATTGCCGGCAACTGGAAGATGAACTTTACGCCGGCTGAAGCAAAGGCATTCATTGAGGCGGTCAAGCCGATGGTTGCCGGAAAGAACAACTGCGACATCATTTTCTGCGCGCCGTATGTCACGATTGCGGCTGCGCAGGAGGCTGCAAAGGGCTCGAACATCCGCATCGGTGCGGAGAACGTTCACTTTGCCGAAAAAGGTGCTTACACGGGCGAAGTCAGCGCAAAGATGCTGACCGAGTGCGGCGTGGAGTACGTGATCATCGGTCACTCGGAGCGCCGCCAGTATTTCGGCGAGACCGACGAGACGGTGAACCTGCGGACGAAGGCTGCTCTGGCTGCCGGCATGAAGGTGATTCTGTGCCTGGGCGAAGTGAAGGACCAGCGCCTGAACGGCGTCACGGACGAAGTGGTTGCAATGCAGACGAAGCTGGACCTGAAGGATGTCACGGCAGAAGAGCTGAAGCGGGTGATCATTGCTTACGAGCCTGTCTGGGCGATCGGGACGGGTCTGACCGCAACGCCGGAACAGGCAGACGAGACCTGCGGCGTGATTCGCGCAACGCTGGCAAAGATGTACGGTGCTGACGTTGCCGAGACGGTGACGATTCAGTACGGCGGCTCGATGAACGAGAAGAATGCGGCCGATCTGCTGTCGAAGGTGAATGTCGACGGCGGTCTGATCGGCGGCGCCTCCCTTGTCCCCGAAAAATTCACGGCAATCGTGGATGCGGCTCAGTAAGAGCTGAAGGGGAGAGGGAGATCCTGAAGGGAGAAGGGGGACCCTACGAAAGGGTCCCCCTTCTCCCTCTAAGGTCTCCTTCCTTCCCTACCCCCTCACTTCCCTCGCCGGAGCCGGGGGTAGATTACGAACTGGGCGAGGTAGCAGAGGGCGGCGATGAGGAGCGCGGCGAAGATGTCGATGACCGAATGCTGCCGGAGAAAGATTGTGGAAACGCTGATCAGAACCGTGGAAATCCAGAACGCAAGCTGCCAGCGCCAGCCGCGGAAAATGCGGCTCTTCATGGCGGCAAACTGCACGCAGAACGCCCCCAGCACATGAATCGACGGGCAAACGTTCGTGTTCGTGTCAAAATTATAGAGATTGCGCACAATGTCCACCATGAAATTGTCGCGCGTAAACTCCATCGGGCGCAGCTCCTGCTTGTTCGGGAAAACCAGGAAAATAATCACCCCAACCGTATAGGTCAGTATCACCGACCACATGAAATGCCGGAACGCCTCCGGCTCCCAAAGAAACCAAATGGCGCCGGGAACGATCAGAAATGCAAACCAAAAATAATACGGAAACACAAACCACTCGCAAAACGGAATCAGATCGTCCAGCGGACACCAGACCGCCGTGTAATGAATGTCGAAAAACAACGGAAAGATCCGCTCCACCCCCAGGAACATCAGCCCGTAGACCGCCCAGTACAGCAGCAGAAAAATGTGCCGGTAGCGTTTCTCCCGCAGCGTCGACGGGCGCAGGTCGCGGTAATAGTCCACAACCGGAGCAAACAACCGCTTGCATGCTTCTTTCATGATAACTCCTCAATCTGTATGGCATTGACCCTATTATTATAACATACTCCGTTCGGAAATGCAACCGTTTTGAAATTTCTTTACAATCGACACAAAACCGCCCGCTGGCTGCGTGACGGACAGGTGACCGCAGAGGCGGGTTTTCCTGAAAAGTGCGCAAAGCAGTCGGAAATATCGTGAAATCTATTGCATTTTACCGTGATTTGTGGTATAATACCCTTTGGAATATGGTTTTTAAAACCGGAAAGGCGGTTCCCACATGGCGAAATATCGGAATTACGAGGTTCCCTCTTACGGAACACTGAAAAAAATGCTCGGCACAAGCGTGGAAAAATTTGCAGACCGACCGGTCTTTCACGAAAAGATTGACGGCGCATGGCGTATGCGGACGTACCGCGAATACGGCGAGGATGTCAACGCACTGGGGACCGAACTGCTTGCGCGCGGCTTCGGCGGCAAGCGGGTCATCGTGACCGGCGTGAACTGCTACGCATGGGTCGTGACCTACATGGCGGTGATCTGCGGCATCGGCGTGATTGTTCCGGTCGACAAGGAAATCCCTGCCGAGGAACTGGCAAATATTGCGCAGGTGTCCGAGGCATCGCTGGTGATTTACGGTCCCAAGAGCGCGGAAAAGGTGGAAGCCGTCGACCCGGCGGTCGAGCGCTACAGCTTTGCGAAGCTGGACGAACTGATTCGCTCCGGCAAGCGCCGGATGGCAGAAGGCGACCGTTCCTATCTGGACGCAATCATCGACCCGGACGTGATGAGCGCGCTGATTTTCACGTCGGGGACAACCGGCGTGTCGAAGGGTGTCATGCTCTCGCACCACAACCTCTGCTTTGACATTTACGAAGCGCGGCAGATGCTGTACTGCGGCGAAAAGGATGTCTGCCTGTCGGTCCTCCCGCTGCACCATGTCTACGAATGCACCGTCGGCTTCCTGGCGCAACTCTGGAGCGGCAGCTCGGTCGCGTTTTCCGAGGGCGTGCGCTACATTTCCCGCAATATGCAGGAAGTCCACCCGACCATCGTACTCTGCGTCCCGCTGCTGCTGGAGACGCTCTACCACAAGCTGTGGCTGAACATCCGCAAGAACGGTCTGGAAGGCAAGGTTCGGGCGATGATCAAAGCCACCAACGCAATCCCCGGCGAACGGGCGCGGATGCTGGCGAAAAAGAGCGTGTTCCGCGCGATTCACAAGAACTTCGGCGGCAGGCTGCGGATTATGGCTTCCGGCGGTGCTTCGGTAGACCCGGAAATCCTGCGCGGACTGCGCGACCTCGGGCTTCTGGCGATTCAGGGCTACGGTCTGACCGAATGCTCGCCGATCGCGGCGGTCAACCGTGACACCTACTACCGCGACAGCTCGGCGGGGCTTGCAATGCCGAACGTCCTGCTTGACATTTACGATGTTCAGGACGATGGGACGGGCGAGATTCGTCTGCGCGGCGACAACGTGATGTTGGGGTACTACAACATGCCAGAGCTGACGGAAGAGGTGAAGCGCGACGGCTGGTTCTACACGGGCGATCTGGGGTATTTGGACGCGGACGGATTCCTGCACATTACGGGCAGAAAGAAGAACGTGATTGTGACTGCGAACGGCAAAAATGTTTTTCCGGAGGAGCTGGAGACGTATCTCTGCCGGAACCCGTTTGTTGCCGAGGCGGTTGTGGTTGGCGTGATGAACGAGAAGAAGAAAGATTTGGATGTGGTGGCTTTGATCTACCCGTCCCACGCTCACTTTGAGGAGATTTACGGCAAGACCTACACAGACGAGCAGGTGAACGCCGAGCTGACCCGTGCCGTGGATGCGGTGAATGCGACGGTTCAGTCCTACAAGCGCATGGTCCGCTTCGTTGTCGTTGCCGAAGAATTCCCCAAAAACACCTCCCGCAAAATCAAGCGGATGGGCCTCGAAAAGCTGGCTGAGGTGTGAGGAGAAAGGAAAAGAAGGAAGACCTTGGAGGGAGAGGGAGGACCCTTTCGTAGGGTCCTCCCTCTCCCTCCAAACCTCCCTCATCCTCCCCGAACTTTCCTCAGTCGGAGGTTGTATAGGGCGGCTATATTGGGGGTCAGCCGTTGACAAATTCGAACAGTTCCTCTTTGGTGCAATAGCCGATGGTCTTTTTGACGGCCTCGCCATTCCGGAAGAGAATCAATGTGGGGATGCTGATGATGCCGAACTGCGCCGCAAGCTCCGGCACCTCATCGACATTCACCTTGCCGACAGTCAGCCGGCCGTCAAGCTCTTCTGCGATCTCCGCAACAACCGGGGCGAGCATCCGGCACGGACCGCACCAGGTCGCCCAGAAATCCACCAATACCGGACCCTCTGCGTGCAGGACGGTTTCCTCAAAATTATCCGCAGTCAGTTCAAGCTCCATATTTCTCACTCCTTTGATTTATAATACAGCATGCAATGGCAAAAGCCCTCAAAATTCGGGTCTTTGATCTGCTCCCGGAACTCCCGGCACATGCACTTGTTGTTCTCGGTCCGTTCCAGCCGGCATGGGCAGTAGCCACCCGTTCGCGCCAAGCCCTCCTTGACTGCCTTGACGATCTCCTCGTCCGGATTCAGCGTGATTTTCATGGCTTTCACCTCCTTTTGTTTTATTATAGCACGTTTCCCGTGCTGTTTCTGTTGCCGTTGCAACATTTTGGAGGAAAAAGGTTGAGCTTTGGCGCATGATCGGGGGATTGAACGCTGCGGGTGGTTGCTCGGAGGGGGCACGGCAGGATCTCCAAGGGGATAGAGACAAGCCGGTCAACCACTGTCCAAGACGGACAAAAGAAGTATGAATCATGCCGGTCTGCCTTCCGTGCCATTGCAAGGCGCCTTCATGGGCGCAGTTCCCCGCAATGCGGAACGACACATGGACCGTCCCTTGCGAACCGACTCCCCAAAAATTCCATCCCATCAAAAAATCCCCCATAAAATTCCCTTCGATAAAGATCTTGGTGTTTTTAGCCCCTTCTTTCGGGAAGGGGCTAAGCGGGGGTTGGGGCAGCGCCCCAAGGTCTTCCTTCTATTTATAAATCTCCTTGTACTTTCTCGGCGACATGCCGAATTTTTTTGGAAAGCCTGAATAAAACTGCTGTAGGAGGCGTAGCCGCAGAAGGCGGCGATTTGCTCGATGCTGTAGTCGGTTTCTATTATACCATATCGGCAGGTGTTTCGTCAATACAACTCCCTTTTTGTCTACAGTCCGGGGGACCGCTGCGGCGGTCCCTGTCTGTTTTTGACGAAAAACGGACCAGAAACCGGACTGAAAATTGATAAAAAATTGTCAAATGTGCTTGACAACGGATGCGCGGGGGTGTATAATAGAAGAGCAGGTATTTTCAACGCGCAGAAAGGAAACAAGACCATGAACGAAAACAGTCGCCCGGATGGCTTCGAAGCCCTCGCAGCACGCCCGTCCGCACCCCGGCGGCGCGGTCTGCGCATTCTGATTCCGGTCTGCAGCGCCGTGCTGGTGCTTGCCGTTGCGGCAGCTTGCTACTTCCTCTTTTTCCGGAAGAAGCAGACCCCGCTTGAGCGGTCGCTCCTGGCGGTCGTTGCGGATGACGGAATGCCGCTTGACAAGGTCCGGACCGATGCCGGGCGCTTTGTCCTGACGCTGGATCAGGACCTGCTCGGAAAATCGGCAAAGGAACCGCTGACCGTTTCGGGCAACGCCGTCCGTTCCGGAAAGCTGTCGGGAATCTCGCTCCGTTTCGGGACCGGGAACACCGGCGTCAGCGGCAATCTGCTGGTAGGTGACGATGCGCTCTATCTGGTGTCGAAGGATCTGCTGGGCGACAAGTCGTACCGCGTGACCCTCTCGGAGGAGCTGCTGCGCGCGTCCTTTCTCAACCCCGAAAAGGGCGGGAATTATGCGCTCTCGCAGGAGGATTTCGATTCGCTCTGCAAGATCGCCCGGGCATATGAAAAGGCAGAGGGCAAAGAGAAGGAACGTGTTGAGGACGCGCTCACGGCTGCCGGAAAGCGGCTGAAGGAGGTCCTGAAAAAGAACCTCAAAACCGAAAAGGGCAAGAAGTCGGTCCTCCTGATCGATCAGGAGCTGGAGTGCGACACGGTGACCTATACGCTGGACCACATAGGCGTTTGCGCGGTGTTCCGGGCGCTGCAGGCCGAATGGAAAGAGAGGGGTCTTGGCGAGAAGCTGAAGGCGCTCCTCCCGGAAGAGGAGACCGGCTCGGACGGTGCGGATGACCCGGACGGCTGGGGTGCGGACACCGATGTGGATCTGTCGTTCGATCTCTACGAGGTGCTCGACCAGCTGCTCAAGAGCGAGACACACGTGATGCGCTTTACAATGTCCTATGCAACCAAGGACAAGTATCTCGTGCGCGGCGATGTTCACTTTACGGTGACCGAACGGGAGACCGATGAGGTGATCTCCGAGCTGCAGGCAAAGCTGCGCTTTCCGTCCGCTCCTGCGACCGACCGCCGGGCAGATGTCTCGCTGTCCCTGATGCGGCACGGTGTCACCACCTTCCGTGCCTCTGCTTCCTATGCAAGTGTGGTGAAGGGCACCACCGGTGTCAAGTGGGAACTGAAGCTGTCGACCGATGAGTTCAGCGAACTGGATCCCTCTATCTTCACGCGTTACAGCCTGGTGCTGCAGAAGGAGCGGGAGGATGACGGCGCGTTCACGCTGGACGCATCCCTGAATGTCGGCACCGGCGTCAGCGGGAGCAACAGTTCGCACTCGCTTGGCAAGCTGCATCTTGCCGGGTATGAAAGCTGGAAGAAGTCGCAGAAGTGCCTCTCGATTGAGGTCACGTCCCTGACGCTCACGGCTCCGGATGAGGACGGCGTTCAGAGAAAGGTACTGAATATGACCAGCTCGAGCTTTTTGCTGGAGATCGGCGGAAAGCGGGAGCGGGTCAGCGTAAAGAAGACCGCCGAGCTGCTGGAGATGACCGATGCGGAGGTGCAGACGCTTGCAGCGGATGTGCTGGCGCGCATTGACGAGCCGTTTACCAAAATTTCGGAGGAAAGCGGCGTCCTGAAGCGCACCAAGGTGCTCACCGAGCAGGCACGGCTGAAGGTCGGCTACCTCGAAGAAGAGCTGATGGCTTGGGACTGTACGACCGACCGGTTCTATCTGGTCCGGAAGAGCACGGCAACCCGCAAGATGTCGGTTCAGTGCTACAGTTCGGCAGGAAAGCTGGTCAACGAACGCGCGATTGAAGGGACCGTTGCGTCCCTGGCTGCGGACGGCGGGCGCGTTGCCTACACGCTGCGCGGGCGTTCGTATCAGGTCCATATTCTGAACGGGGAAACGCTGGAAGTTGAGACCGAAGTTGAGCCGTCGCTCACCGCATCGTCCGGCAGCGACTATCTGAGCAATCTGGTTCTGGACGGCGACCGTGTGATTGCAACGACTGCCGGAACGCAGAACAAGCCGGTTGTCATCAACTGGCGGACCGGCGAGAACAAGGTACTGAGCAACGTTGTGCCCTCTTGCGTGGTGGCATACGACCGGCAGCACCGTGTTTACGCGATGCTGAACCAGGGCGTATCGCGCACCGAGATGCTGCTCTATTCGCTTGACGACGACCGTGCGAAGGTTGTCAGCGTTTACAGCGGCTATGCCTACACGGGCATTTACTTTGACGGAACCTCGTTCCAGGCATGTGAGCAGTACATTTCGGAGACCGGCACCACCCTGAAAAAAGCAGATCTGACCCCGAACCGTCCGCACCGCAAGAATGTGTTCAACTACGGTATTGTCTACTGCGACAGCGAGTTGTTTGTGCTGCAGTATGCCTACCGGGACGGCACCTGCGGCATGGAGGCGTTCAGCACGAACGGGTCCCCGATCGAAATGCCCGCAGAATGGATGCTGACCTACTGCTTTGGCAGAAAGGATAACCGCATGGTGGTATACGATGCCGGAACCTCGCTCACCGACGGTGACGTCACCGCCAACTCCGTCGTCTTCTGTCGCGTGCAGGACACCTGGGTTCTGGATATTCAGTAAGGGGGGAAGAAGACCTTGGGGCTCTGCCCCAAACTCCGCTTAGAACCTTCTTTCGGATGAAGGGAAAATTGGATTGCGGGCAATCCAATTTCTAAGGACTCCAAGAACTTCACCGCAAAGGGCAACCGGATAGTGGGACGTAAAGGATTTTTACGTGCTGCGAATCCGGTTGCCCTTTGCGGTGAAGTCCCGGGCTCTTCGAGCACGCCCGGAAGAGGGTCCTACGCGGACTTGGGGGTAGAACTCTGGGGTCCCCGTCCTTTTTGCAACTTCCCGCTCACTTTTTTGACTTTTGGCTGATTTTTTTTGCAAAACCTATTGGAATCTTTCCGCTGATATGTTATAATATAATTACTTATAACTTTTAGTCGGGGTTGACACGGGAGGCAGAAGCGGATGTTTGCACAACTGTGGGATCGGATCGTAAACTTTTTACAACATTACGTCGCAAAGCCCTTCCTGGGCATTGGGGCGCGGGACGTTGTGGACATCCTGCTGCTGGCGGCGCTGCTGTTCGTCCTCTACCGCTATGCCCGCACCAGGCGCGCGGGGCGTGTTTTGGTCGGACTGGCGGTGGTGGTGGTCCTCGGCGCGCTGGTCTCGCTGACCAAGCTGACGGCGCTGGGGTACCTGGTCCGGCTGTTCGCTTCGGCGTTTGCGTTCTGCTTCGTCCTGATTTTCCAGCCCGAGATCCGCACGGGTCTGGAGAAGATCGGCAACTCCCGCCTTGCCGCGCCGCTGAGCGATACGCTGCCGCGCCGCCAGTACCCGGCAGCCAGGCAGGTGACCGCTGAGACCGTTGATGCGGTTTGCCGGATGTCCAACACCTGCACGGGCGCGCTGATTGTGTTCGAGGGGCTGACCAAGCTGGGCAACTACACCGAGAGCGGCAAGCTGGTGGACGCGCGGGTCACCTCCCATCTGCTGCAAAACATCTTTTACGACAAGGCGCCACTGCATGACGGCGCGGTCATCATTCGCGATATGCGCATTTACGCTGCCAGCTGCGTGCTTCCGTCAACGGCGAGCGACATGGATTTCGGCAGCATGGGGACCCGGCACCGCGCGGCGGTCGGGGTTACCGAGGTCAGCGACGCGCTGGTGGTCGTGGTATCGGAGCAGACCGGCATTGTTTCGGTCGCGCAGGACGGCAAGCTGCTGCGCGGGGTGGACCGCAAGACGCTGACCGACATCCTGATGACCTATCTTGCCGGCAACCGCTATCTGCGCACCAAGCGGCTGGAGGAACGCGCCGAGCAGCACAGGCTGGAGCACGAGGCTGCGCGGGCAAAGGCAGAAAGCCGAAAGCCTGAGCATGCGGACGCTGCGGTGCAGGAGCCGGACAGCGCCGCTGAGAACGGAAAGAAGACCGAGGAGGACCGCGCGCAATGAAAAAGAAAGAAGTCATTGTCCATATGACCGCGCCGAAGGAGAAGCGGGTCGGCTTTTTCAAGCGGATTCAGCTGGTTCCGGCGCTGCTGTGCCTGCTTGCGGCGGTGCTGATTTGGCTGTTTGTTGTCAATCTGGGTGACCGGAACGCACCGGAACTCTTTTCGACCGAGGCATCGGAAACGGACAGCGGCGAAGGCGGAGACAACCCATGAAGCAGACCGAACAAGCCTCCTTCTCCTATCTGCTGGACGGCGTGACCGTCCGGCCGGGGGAGGGGGCAGAGCGAGTGCAGGACCTTGCGGAAGAAGCGATGAAGCGCGCGGGAATCGACACCCGGTCGCTTCATTTTCGGCTTTTTAAGCGGTCGGTTGACGCCCGGCGGCGAAATGACATCTGTCTGGTCTGCACGGTATTGGTGACCTCGCCGGGGCAGCTCTCGGAGCGGCTTTGCCGCCGGGCGGGGCTGAAGCCGCTGGCAGACGGACGGCCGGAGATTCTGCACGGGACCGCTCCGATGCCGGCACC
>USMO01000035.1 GCA_900555785.1 uncultured Eubacteriales bacterium
GAGCCGACCTGCACTGCGGACGGCGTGGAAACCCGCAAGTGCGCGAACTGCGATGAGACCGAAACGCGCAAAGTTGACGCGCTGGGGCACACCTGGAAGGCTGCAACCTGCACCGAGCCTTCGACCTGCGAGACCTGCGGCGTGACGACCGGGGACGCGCTGGGCCATCAATGGGGTGAGTGGAAGACCGTGGCTGACGCGACCTGCGAGAAGGACGGCGAGAAGCTGCGCGCATGCGGAACCTGCGGCGAAAAGGAAAGCAAGAGCATTCCGGCGCTGGGGCACGATTGGAAGGATGCAACCTGCACCGAGCCGAAGCATTGCAGCCGCTGCGATGCAACCGAGGGCAACGCGCCGGGGCATCAGTACGGCGCATGGACCGTGAAGACACCCGCAACCTGCGAGAAGGACGGCGAGCGGGTGCGTGTCTGCTCGGTCTGCCTGAAGGAAGAAACCGAGCGCATTCCGGCAACCGGGCACACATACGGCAAGCTGGTGAGCAGCGAGACGCTCTGCAAGGCTGCGGATTGCGAGCAGGCGGCACTTTACTATGAATCCTGCACGGTATGCGGCGCGCGGAGCGAGGCAACCTTTGAAAGCGGTTTGCCGCTGGGGCATGCCTTTGACAAGCAGGTGATCAGCGAGAAGACGCTGAAAAAAGACGCGACCTGCACGACCGGCGCGGTCTATTGGCTGTCCTGCTCGCACTGCGGCGCGGTCAGCACGAATGACGGCGATGTCTTTACCGACGGCAAAACGGTGCCGCACCGGTTTGAACTGGAAACGGTTTGCGAGGCGGCATTGAAGTCGGCTGCGGACTGCACGCATGCGGCGGTTTACTACAAATCCTGCACGGAGTGCGGCGCGATCAGCCAGAACGACAGCGACACCTTTGCAAGCGGCGACCCGACCGGGCATGCGTTTGAGCTGGTGAAAGAAATCGGGGCAACCTGCACCGCGGCTGGCTCTCGAATTTATGAATGCCGCAACTGCGGGGAAACGGATACCCGGGTTGGCGAGGGCGCGCTGGGACATAACATTGCGGACGTGGCGGCAGTGGAGAAAGAGACCGGCAACGCCTGCGAATACCGGCTGTACTACACCTGCCAGAGCTGCGGCGAGACGGTGGAAGGGGAGTTGGTCTGCCACCACCACTATATTGCAACGATTGCGCAGGAAGCAACCTGCAAAACGGCCGGCAAGAAGACCTACGCCTGCAGGGATTGCAAGGCAACCAAGCCGGATGAAGTGATTCCGGCAGACGGTACGCTGCATGTTTGGGTGAGCGGCGAGGCGGTAGACGGCACCCGGACGGACACCTGCTCCGCTTGCGGCAAGACGAAGACCGTAAAGGTCTACGACGGCACCAGCGCTGCGGTCAAGAAGGCTGACCTGCAGGGCAACGATCTGGAACTGAACGACGCAACCATGAAAATGGATGACGGCGTGCTGGATAAGATCGGCGACAAGAACGTGACGGTCTCTGCCGACAAGGTAGTCGGGGACGATCGCAAGACCCTGTTGGGGCTGGACGATGACAAGTTGTCTCAGATCGGGGATGCCCCCATCTACAACTTTACCATTCAGGACGGCAAGGACAGTTATATTTCGGATTTCGGCAAAGACAACTGGGTTACCATCACGCTGCCCTATACGCTGGCAGAGGGCGAGGACGTAGACAGCATTGCAATCTGGTTTATCAACGAGAAGGGCGAACTGGAAGCCATTGACGCAACCTACAGCAACGGTTATGTCACCTTCAAGACCAACCATTTCTCCTACTATACCGTAACCCGACTGACGCCTGCGCAGAGATGCGCGAAATACGGGCACGTGTATGCGGATACGACGGTCAAGGGAGACTGCGACCACGACGGGTATACCCTGAGGGTCTGCGTCCGCTGCCATGATACGGTAAAAGAAGTGACCGAGCCTGCGGGACACCGGTATACCGAGGACCGGCACGAGGCAACCTGCACCGAGGACGGCTACATTGTGTATACCTGCTCGCGGTGCAACTACAGCTACACGGTCCGGCTGGCATCGGCTGACGGGCACGACTGGGAAGTGACCGGGGAGTGCGCGGCAACCTGCACCGAGGAAGGCTTTGTGACCAAGACCTGCAAGGTCTGCCGGAAATCCTGGACCGTGCAGACCCCGAAGACGGCGCACAAGCTGGCAGAAAAGACCGTTCCTGCAACCTGTACGGACGGTGGCTACACCGAGTACACCTGCGATGACTGCGGCTACAGCTACCGCGATGCATATGTTCCCGCAACCGGGCATGCGTTCGGCGCGCCCGTGTGGGAGTGGAGCGAGGACGGAACGTCCGCAAAGGCAATCTTTACCTGCGAGCATGACAGCAAGCATGTGGCGGAACTGGATGCAAGCATGAGCACGGTTGTGACAACGCTGCCCTGCTCCGATTATACGGTCACTGTAATCACCGCGTCGGTGGCATTCCGGGGCAAGCCATGGGCAGACAGCCGAAGAACCGAGCTTGGCACGCCGGGGCACGTCTTTGGCAAAGAGTGGAAGCACGACGGCAGCTACCATTGGCACGAATGCGTTTGCGGCGAGAAGAGCGAACCGATTCCGCACGCGTTTACGGAAGAGGTTACCAAGGCGCCGACCTGCGTTGCAAGCGGCGAGGCGGTGCTGACCTGCGAATGCGGCGAGACGAAAACAAAAGTCCTGCCCGCAACCGGCAAGCATGAATACGTTGACGGCGTGTGCAAAGTCTGCGGCAAGGGCGAGAACGACTGCGACCACAGCGTTCTGCACGAGGAGAAGCTGAACCTTGGCAAGCATGCCTCGAGAGGCAACCGCGAGACCGTGCTGGTCTACCGGACCTGCGAATGCGGCGAGGTGAAGATTCTGGACATCGAAAAATCCAAGCTCTACTGCGACCAGACCGGCTGGACACAGAAGACCTGGGACGATGCGGACGGCACCGCGCACGTAAAAATCACTGGCACCTGCCCGGATTGCGGCGTCTATTACGAAGTGGAAGAATCCATGCGGATGGACGGCTGCAAGATGATCATCCGGGGAACCTTTACGCTGACGAAGGACGGCGAAACGCTGCTTGTGGCAAAGGTGTACGAGGAGAGCTTCGACCACAACGGCGGGCGCGTGGAGGAAACGATCGATCTTACCCAATACGGTGCCTGCAAGGGGACGTTGAAGGTCACCAAGTGCAAGAGCTGCGGCGAAATTCTGGAGCTGGACGGCACCTTTGCCGGTATCGGCTGCGCCATCGACTTCAAGAACCAGCCGAAGCCCGAAACGGAGACCGACGGAAACGGCGTGGTACACACCGTTATGCGGCTGGTCTGCCCGGATTGCGGATTGACGATTGAGGCAGATCAATGGGCAGATGTGCAGTCGGAGTGTGTGACCATTACGTATATGACGCTGACCGTCCGCATGGGCGACACGGTGATTGCGTCGCAGGAGATTTCAAACTATCAGAGCAAACACGATTGGGAAGAGACCTACAAAATGGACGGTACGACCTGCGAGGACGGCTATACCGTTACGCAGACCTGCCGGAAGTGCGGCGAAAGCGGCACATGGAAAAGCAACGGGCACAGCGGGGAGAACTTTGAGATTGACCTGTCAAAATCGGGTGCCTGCGGCGGAATTATCAGCGGACGCCGCTGCAAGGTCTGCGGTCTGCTGCTGCAGATGGATCAGGGCGGACCGACGTGCAAGTTCCCGGAAGGCGAGACGGTAACAAAGAAGATTGACGGAATTGAGCATCAGATCACGGTTTCGGTCTGCAAGACATGCGGTTTGAAGATGACCCAGGATATGTGGATGGTGAGCACTGACTGTGAGGATTCCGGTCATACACACGTAACGTTGGAGATGGACGGCAAGGTCCTCTTTGACGGTGAACTGGTGCAGACCGATCTGCATCACAACTACCGGTACACCTACACGTTGCGGGACGAAGCGAAGGGCTGCGAAGGCGGCTGGTCTTACACTGCGGTGTGCGAAACCTGCGGCAAAACGATTGAGAGCAGCGGCTCCGGACATTTCACCGACACGACCAAAATCGACCTGAAAGAAACGTACGGCATCTGCGGCGGCTATCTGGAAATTGACCGGTGCCGGATCTGCGGCGAGGTGGAATGGGTCAGAGGGTATGACATCGACGGTCGCTACTGCGATTTCGAGCGTTCGAGCGAGACCCGGGACGTTGACGGCGTGAAGCATCGGTTTGAGACCAGAATCTGCCGGACCTGCGGGTTCCGCATGGTTGAGGAATCCTGGGAGATTCCGGGCGAGGGCTGCACCGTTCTGTGCTATTCGCGGTACGGCTACTACAAGGGTGACGAGCTGATTGTAAGCCATTTGGAAGAAGGTCGGACCGAGCGGCACGACTACGAATACAGCTTCAGGTTTGACCACGAGGACCTGGGCTGCGAGGGCGGCTATACGGTCATCCGGACCTGCAAGGGCTGTGGCGACAGCAAAGAGAGCCGTGAGAATTCGCACCAGGTTTACGAATGGCACAAGGTCTCGGACGAAACGCTGGGCTGCAAGCGGGAGCATAACCTGCGGTACGGCACCTGCCCGTGCGAACGGTATTTCGTCTATGACTGCAACAATCTGGAGCATCACTGGGACGACAACAAGGACGGCAAGGGCAGCGACGAGGGCTATCTCTACTGCGAGGAGTGCGGACTGAAGATTGCGGAGCATGTCACGAACAAGAAAGGCGATGGCTGCACGACCGCAACAACGCGGACCGTTACCGTTTCGCAGGGCGACAAGGTGCTGTCCAATTGGGAACACACCGAAACGGTCCAGTCCCACAACTTCGGCACACCGGAGGTGACCTTCGGCAGGGACGGAACCGCAACCATCCGGACCTCCTGCACCGCTTGCGGCACGCAGCGCACGACGGAAATGAAGACCGTGACGCTGACCAAGCGGATGGAGAAGGAGTTCTGGTATTACGCGGAAACGGAACTGACGCCAAAGACAGCTGCGTTCTACACCTTCGGCGTGACCTCTTATGAAACCAAATATACGATTATGCTTTACCGCGAGGAAAACGGCGAACTGACATCCTGCGCGGGCGGGAGCCGGTTTACCGTCCTGCTGGAATCCGGCGTGCGGTATGTACTCCGGATTCAGGGCGAGAAGGAAGGCGACACGGTCGGCTTTACGGTTGCCGTGCGGGATGTGAGCGACCCGTCGTGCGGGCATGAATATACCGGTGCATTTGCGGTGCTTGCGGACGGCTCGACCTCCTGCGAGGACGGCGTGCTGACGGGACAGTTCTGCCACTTCTGCGGAAGCATGACCGATCTCTATCTGGCGCATGAGCACCGCACCATCAGCACCGTGATTGATCTGACGAAGTATCAGGGCTGCTACGGCGAGCTTCGCATTGAAGCCTGCGCCTGCGGCAAGGTTGCATCCAGGGTCGACTACAGCGGCTGCGGCGGATCGACGAAAAACACCTATACCGACGATGACGGACATTTTGTGACCGTTGAGGGCAGACGCTGCGCCGAATGCGGCATGTGGTTCTCCAAGAGCTGGTATGTGGTGCATGACGCGAAGACCTGCACGGACCGGACTTACTATACCATCACGCTCGCGAAAGGCGATCAGCTGATCGGAACCTGGGAATACACGACCGAGACCACCGCGCACGACTACAAAACCGTTGTTGCGCTGGTGGACGGCGCCAAGGATTGCGAGGACGGCGTAACGGTTACCCGGACCTGCCGTGGCTGCGGCGAGACTGATACGGACACGTATCGGTATCACTACCGGTATGCCAAGGAGCGGTACGATCTGACCGAGTTCGGCAGCGTTTGCGGCGGCTACGCAGAACTGAGAGTCTGCGCCTGCGGCAAGGAACAGAATCTGGAGCTGGACGCAGCATGCCATTTTGAGCAAAGCTGGTCTGAAAACTGGCTGACCTCGGAATGCGACCCGACACAGGAGCAGGTTGGAGGCATCACCTACTTTGACACGACCTCGTATCAGCAGATTTGCGCCGTGACCGACCCGGATGCCTGCGGCTTCACCGTGCGGTATGCAACCCGCTGGGTGAAAGACAAGGACAACAAGTGCCTGGTGCATCTGGAACAGGTTTGGCAGCTTGGCTACAACGCTCTGGACGGCACCTGCAAGCGCGAGGTTGTCACCTTGGGCGAACCCGTGCCTTACCATGACTATACGACGGATCAATCGGAAACGGGCACCCAATACAACTGCCCGAATTGCGGGAGCTACTATCACTCTGAGCACGAGACCGACGAGGCAGGCAACTGGACCGAGCGGACGGTTGCGGAAGAGAAGAGCGGTTACAACGATCTGATCTATTGGGAAGCGACCAGCGAGCCGGACAATTCGTATACGCTCAGCCGGTATCAGGACGGAACGGTCCGGACGCACCGGGAGACAAGAACCAAGCTGGAGGATGTGTCGTTTGGCAAATCCGACGAACTGGTTCCCCGCTATCATGCGGTGACCGAGGATGCCGTAAATGGCGTTGTGACCCAGAAATGGGAGTCCATATATGTCGTTTATTGCGGGTATAACTTTGATCTCTACAACTATAGACTCCAGGACGATTTCTGGGAGCAGGACGACTCTACCTATTCGTTCGAGGACCGGTGTACCAGAACGATTCACCGCACCCGGAGCGATGGCACGGACGAAACCTTTACAAACAACGCCTGCCCGTCCTCGGTGCTGAAGACGACCAAAGAAGCAACCTGCACGCAGCCGGGAGAAAATGTTTGGTGCTGCCCGCTTTGCAGTTACGTGACGAGCCGGCAGCCGATTGAGCCGAATCACGAATGGGAGTCCTTCCCGGACGGCAATGACAAGTGGCACATCTGCCTGCGCTGCGGCATGCTGAATGTCAACGGCGCAAGCGGGGACATCATCATGGAGGACCTGACCCTCGCCTATGGCAAGGGCGTGAACTATGTGGTCGGTTACTACGACCGGAGCAACATCAGCTTCACCACCTATGTGGCGCTGATTCTTGCAGACGGCACGGAAGTGGTTCTGCCCGGGATTGAGCTGTTACCGGTTGAGGGTATCACCGCTTACGCGTTCAGCCGGGCGGCAGTTGCCGAGGCGGCTGCAAAGCTTGGCTACAAGGCGGGCAGCTATCAGGTGCGGTTTGTCTTTGTGCCGGAGCACAACGACGGAAACTATGACTACGCAGTGACGTTTGACGACAGCGTTCCGGCAACGGTCAACGGGGACACCGTTTTCTCGGCAAAGCTGGGCGCCGATGAAACGCTGACCTTTACGATTGAAGCAAAGACGACCGCAGAGTGGACCCTGACGACTGTTTCACGGTGCGGCTCCCTGTTCAGCATCTCTGACGGTCAGGAGACCCTGCTTGATGGCGGTGGCAGTTGCATTCTTCGGTTGGAGGGTGGCAAGACCTACACCGTGACGCTGAAGCTGGGAGATGCGAAGGAATCCGGCTGGATTGGCGTCCTCCTCACCGCTACGGCAACCGCAGAAGTCGGGCCATCGGCAACCCCGGAGGCTGCCTGACCCCGGATTGGGAATGACAGAATGCCCCGCTGCCCTTTGTGCAGAGGGTGATAAGGAAACACTCTGAAAATTGACCTCAGCCGAGTAGACGGTAAAAAAAAGCTGTGTGAATGGGAAATCCGTTTGCACAGCTTTTTGATACTTCCGTGGCTTTGTCAAGAGGAAACCGGAAACTTTTGCCATCGTTTTCGGCACGGCGCGACAGGCGGGACGGCAATCTGAAAATCTGCCTAAAAAATCTGCCCACAGCATGGTATTTCGCCCGATTTGTTTGTTACAGATGCCGAATTTTGCGCGCGGCTATTGACAACTTCCGCGTTTTGTGGTATCCTTGTAGTACATCATACAGTGACTGCGTGATGAAATCGAAAGGACGGAGCATCATATGAAGCTATCGGATCGGACAGAGCGAAAAATCGCAGCGCACGGGAGACAGAAAACAGTCCGGAACGGGGTGAAATCCCTTCTCTTTTGGGGTGTCACGATGACGGCGCTGTTTGCCACCGGTAGCCGGAGCAAACTGTTCAATATGCAGGAGCAGCCGGTCTGGTTCTGGGGCGTGTTTGTCATTCTGTTGGCGGCGCCGGTTCTGTATTTCCGCTTTTACCGGCTCTTCACCTGTCCGGAATTTTCCGGAATGGTTATAAAACTGACCAACAAAACGCATTTCGGCGGAAAGACGAAAGATTTAGGCGGTTTTGTTGATAACATGAATGCTTCGGAACTTGGAACCTTTGAAGTATGCAATGTGACGGTGCAGGATGCGAAAGAAAAGTCTCACACATTCTCATTTTCCAGGAATGAAAAAGTGAATTTTGCGAGGTCATATTATCAGGTCGGCGATGCGGTCTATCACCCGCGCTTTGCAAAATATCCGTTCAACGAAAGCCGCCTGCCGTCGCACCCGTTCTGTTTGTGCTGCGGGTACATCGGCGCGGCGGGGGCGCGGGAGTGCCCGGACTGCGGCGTCCCGTTCGTGCCTGACCATATGGAAGAAACAGAAAAAACGGAGGAACAGGACACATGAAAGCATCGGAACTGTATGAAAAGCTGAAGGGCGAGATCGGCAAGGAGCTGTTCGGTAAGGAGGAAAGCATCCGCTATGTGGTAACGGCGCTGCTGGCTGGCGGTCATGTCTTGCTGGAGGATGTTCCCGGAACCGGCAAGACCAGTCTGGTCCGCACGCTTGCTGCCGCACTGGGCGCCGAGAGCCGCCGCGTGCAGTTCACGCCCGACCTGCTCCCTTCGGATATTACCGGTATTCACTTCTACAACCAGCAGGCGGGGACCTTTACCCTGCGGAAGGGTCCGGTGTTTACCAACCTGCTGCTGGCGGACGAAATCAACCGCGCCACGCCGCGCACGCAGGCGGCACTTCTGGAATGCATGGAGGAGCGGCAGGTGACGCTGGACGGCGAAACGCTCCCGTTGCCGGAGGTCTTCTTCGTGATGGCGACCATGAACCCGATTGAATTTCAGGGAACGTTTCCGCTGCCCGAGGCGCAGATTGACCGGTTCCTGATGAAGCTGCATCTCGGCTACCCCACCGAGGCGGCAGAGCGGCAGGTGGTGGAGCGCGTTTGCGGCGGGGAGAGCAGAGAGAAGCCGCAGACGGTTGCGTCGCTTGACGATGTGGCGGCGGCAAGAGCCGAAGCCGACAAGGTGTATGTCAGCCCTGCCATGCGGGATTACATCGTGGCTCTGGTGCGGGCAACCCGCGAGCAGGAGAAGATTCGGCTTGGCGCCAGCCCGCGCGGCGTGGTTGCCATGACCAAAGCAGCCCGCGCCTATGCGGCGATTCTGGGGCGGGACTATGTGCTGCCGGATGATGTCAAGCAGCTTGCTGTTCCGGTGCTGGCACACCGGCTGACGCTGCAGTCGCAGAGCAGTGTGCGCCTGTCGCAGTCCTCCGAGGCACTGATCGGGGTTCTGCTGTCTAAAGTGCCGGTTCCGACCGAATGAGGTGGCGGTATGACATGGCTGATTCTCTTGTTCTTCGCGGTATTCGGCGTGGCATATCTCCTTCGCCGCAGGCGCGGGAAAGCAGAGCTGGAGGCGGCGCTGGAATACCGGTTCTCGTTTGAGGCGGACGAGGTCTTTCGCGGGGAGTATCTGACCCTGTGCCAGACGGTCATCAACCGCTCCGCGCGCCCGATTCCGTTTCTCAAGCTGGAAACACTGATGCCGGAGGGGCTGGAGCTGGTGCTGGCGGGGGAGAAGACCGAAACGGTGCGCTCTGCCGAGAGCATCTGGACGCTTCGCCCGGAGGAACAGATCGAGCGCCGCTGGCGGGTGCTGGCAAAAAAGCGCGGCATTTATGCGGCGGAATCGGTGGAGCTTCACGCTGTCTCCAATGACCCGCTCGGCGCAAACGAGTTTTCACTCCTCCTGAAGCCGGCAGAGGGCGGGAAATCAACGCTTCGGGTTTTGCCCTGCGCAGTGGAGGAGATTCGGAATCTTGCCCTGACGGCGGCGCTGACCGGTGACGCGAGCCGGCCGCAGGGGATTTTGCGCGACCCGATGGCGTATGCGGGCGTGCGCGCCTACACGCCGTCAGACCCCCTGGGAAGTGTGGACTGGAAGCAGTCGGCAAAGCTGGGCTATCCGGTTGTGCGGCAATGCGAGGCGGTGCGGAACGACGCCTATCAGGTGGTGTTGAATATGCAGACGGTGCTGATTGAGCCGCACCCGCCCGCGCTGACCTCGCCGCAGTATCTCGAGGAATGCATCACGGTCTGCGCGTCGCTGCTCGATTCGGCTGCCGGACGGAACATTCCGGTGCGTCTGTTCGCCAACACCGATCCGGCAGGGCTGTCCTCCGGCTCGGCGGCAGGGGAGGACGGCATTGCCGCGAACATCTTTGCCAGCGAGGAATACCGCACCGGCGACAACCTGTTGGAGGCTTACCGCACGCTGGCAGAGTTGCCGCCCGCTATGTCGGTCCCGGTGGAGCAGATGATGGATGAAATGCTTGCTGACCCGGGGCACTATACCAGCGGCGGCAATATGGTGTTCGTCACGACCTATCTGGACGGACGGATGCTGAATTTTGCGGCTGCCATGCGGGAGAACGGTGTGCGGGTGGTCTTTTTCGTGCTGACCTCCGGGCAGAATGCGCCGCAGATTCCGGAGGAGATTCCGGTGTATTTCCGGCTGAGCAAATGGACGGGAGGTGTCGGCTATGGATGGTAAGGGAAACCCGAACGCGGGCTGGATGCGGCTTTACCAGCTGATTGCCTGTGCGGGCGTGGTGCTGGCGCTGATTCCGGCAACCGAATTTTTTGCGCTGTTCTGTGCCCGACAGCTCTCGGGTGTGGTGGCAATGCTTGCCGTGCCGGTGCTGGTGGCGCTTGGTTACGGCGTGCAGAAGCTGCTTCTCATCGGCTGGCGTGCGGGGGAGATGGATTTCTCGTTTGAGAGCCATACCGAGTTTCCGCCGCTCGGACGCCGGATTCCCGCATGGGGCATCAGTGCGTTGGCAGGTCTGCTTGCGGGCGCCGGAGTGCGCGATCTCATGGCGTGGCGGCTGGGCGCAGAATCCAATTCCGAGGTCGGCGGGGCGGTTCTTATGGTGACCTTTGCCGCGCTGGGCGTTGCGGGCTGCCTGATGGTGCCG
>USMO01000036.1 GCA_900555785.1 uncultured Eubacteriales bacterium
ATCTCTTTGTCTGACTGGTAGTGGCACAAGTCAACGTAATCCTCGAAAAAGTCGGAGCGGTTAAACGGAGCACTCCGTTCGAGTTTCAGCTTTTCCGCAATGATATTTAGGATGCTGCTCTTCCCGCTCCCGTTGTTGCCGCAGAATATCGTAATATCCGAAAAAAAGAACGTTGGCAATTCGCGGTTCCGAAACAGATGGAACGGATACTGAGTCGCATAGCAGGATCTGCTGGCTTTTGGACCTTTTAAGTACAGGAAATAGTTTTCTTCGTCCTCTTTTGTCGGCATCTGAAAGCTGGACAGATAGATCATAAGACATCCCCCTCGTTCTGATTGTTATCGCAAAGGCTTCTGACTGCCGTTTGCAAATTGCGCGGTGTTGCCTTGGATTTTCCGGTTTTATTCGTTTTGCAGTTCCTTTTTCATGCTCTCCCAACCATCCGCAGATAGTCCTCATACGTCAGCAGCACCCGCAGGGCGGCGAGGAAGGCATTGGGGGTCATGCCGGGGGGCAGACCCAACTGTGCAGCCAGGGCATCCCGCCGGGCGGCGCTGTCGGGGCAGCCGGTCAGACCGTCCTCAAACAGGTCCGCCTTGCAAAGCGGATTTTCCTTTGCGCGGCTGGCGGCGGTCGCGTCCGCGTATGGCGCAAGCAGCCGATAAAGCAGCTCCTGCTCCATCCCCTCCACGCCAAGCGTTCCTTCTGCCGACGGCTGCCGTTTGCGGCGCTCCGTTCCCGGAACGCGCGGAATGTACAGCTGAATCAGGCGGTCAGCCGGCAGGACCGATGTCAGGTGCGCGCGAATCAGCTTACCCGCGCCGTCGCTGTCGGTCAGGAGAATCAGCGGCGTTTTCTCCGCCAGTGCGCGAAAGAGTTGGGTCTTTTCGTGCTGCCGGAAGACGCCGAATCCGTCCGTTGTCAGAATCTGCCCCTCCATCACGCATTCCAGGCGCAGCTTGTCATACCGCCCCTCCACAATCACCGGGAACGGAATCTGCAGCTTTTCCCGCGTCATTTATTTCACCAGACCGAAATACAGAAGGACCAGTGCGCCAAGCGCAATCCGATAGTAGCCGAACGCCGAGAAGCTGTGGCGCTTGACGAAATCCATCAGGAACCGGATGACCACCATCGACACGGCGAAGGACACCGCGCAGCCGATGGCAAGAATCCCCCATGCCGCGCCGGGCAGCGAGGTCCCGCTCTCGGACAGATAGGAGACAAAGCCAAGCACCTTGATGCCGCTGGCGCCGACCATGACCGGAATCGCCATGAAGAAGGAAAATTCCGCAGCAGCGGTCCGGGAAAGCCCCAGCAGCATAGCGCCGAGAATGGTTGAGCCGGAGCGCGACGTGCCCGGAATGATGGAGAGCATCTGGAACAGACCGATGAAGAATGCGGTCTTGTATCCCATGTCTGCCGTTGTGTGAATCCGCTCCATATCCGGCTTGCGCAGCTTTTCAATCAGGATAAACGCCACGCCGTAAACAATCAGCGCCACGGCAACAACATATGCGTTGTAGAGCCAGCCGTCAATGCTCTTGTCGGTCAGCTTTTCGAGCAGCTTATCGCCCAGCATCCCGGCAAGCCCCGCCGGAATGCAGCCGATGACCACCTTGAGCCAAAGCGACCAGATGCCCTTTTTCTCGTCTGCCGTTTTGCGGCTGCCGAAGGGCCACAGCCGCCCCCAGAACAGGATGACCACCGCCAGGATTGCGCCCAGCTGGATGACCACCTCAAACATTTCCCAAAACTCGGCTGCAAGCGTTGCATCGTCGGTAAACCGGAACGGCAGCCATTCGTTCAGAAGAATCAGATGCCCGGTCGAGCTGATGGGCAGCCACTCGGTAATGCCCTCTACGATGCCGTAGAGCAGCGCTTTCAGAAATTCCAGAATCATGAGCAGTCTCCTTTCAGTCGGTCGCGCGCCCGCACTTCCAGCCCCCGGCTTTCGGCTGCGCGCAGAATGTCACCCGGATGCACCGCAAACGGCACCCGGCACCAATACAGCATGGAAGGATGCGGCGTGGATTCCAGCTGCGTACCGTCCGGGGCGTACAGTTCCTGCGCCATGAACCCGCGCCCGACCTCGCCGGGCGAAATCAGTTCCGCGCCCTCTCCCGCCGTCAGCTTGTTGCGCTGGATGAAGCGGTAAAGTTTTCCCTCCTCCGTCTCGGCAGGGACCCCTGCAGCCACGATGGCGGCAAGTTCTTCTTCATGATATTCGGTTGCGGTTGAAAAATATGCCTTTTCGCGGATATACCCGCAGGTGCTGACCAGACCCGGATTCTCCATCGGCTTTGCATAGAAGAAGCCGGTGCCGTATTCGCGGTGCGAAACGCTCTCCAGCTCGGTCCGCAGGCGTTCGTCAAACCGGTAGCCCGCCGGGTCGGCAAGATAGGCGTCGATTGCCATGCGGTAAGCATTGGTCACAACCGCCGTATAGTAGGCGCTCTTCATTCTGCCTTCGATTTTGAAGGACGCAACGCCGCTTTCGCACAGCTCGGGAATGTGCTCGATCATGCACAGGTCCTTTGACGACATGATGAAGGTTCCCAGGTTGGTCTCCTCAATCGGAATGCGGTCGTTCGGGCGCTTCTCCTCAATCAGGGTGTAATTCCACCGGCAGGGCTGCGTGCAGGTCCCCCGGTTGCCGTCCCGCCCGTTCAGCGCGTTGGCAAGCAGGCATCTGCCGCTGTAGGAAACGCACATCGAACCGTGAATGAACACCTCCAGCTCGATCTCCGGGTCCAGATGCTCCCGGATTGCGCGAATCTCATCCAGCGTCAGTTCGCGCGCCAGCACCACCCGTTTTGCACCCAGCGCGGCATAAGCCCTTGCCGCGGCAGAGCTGACGATACTTGCCTGCGTGGAGATGTGAACCTCCATATCCGGCAGAATCTCCCGCACCGTTGCGATGGTGCCGAGATCGGCAACAATCATCGCGTCGATTGCGCAGCCGCGCAGCGCGGTCAGGTATTCCCGCAGCGCCGGATACTCGTCCTCATGCGGCATGGTGTTGACCGTCAGATAGACCTTTTTGCCGCGCGTGTGTGCGTAATCAACGGCGGCATACAGTTCCTCCACCGAGAAATTGTCAGCAGCGGAGCGCATCCCAAAGGCGCGCCCCGCAAGATAGACCGCGTCGGCGCCGTATGCCAGCGCCGCAGTCATTTTTTCAAAGTTGCCCGCCGGGGACAACAGCTCCGGTCTCTGCATAGAGGTCACGGGGTCAGGCGGTTCGGTCCGCGGAACAGGAACTCCGCTTCCTTGATCGACAGCCCGAGGAACAGCATCGTCAGGCGGTCAACACCCAAACCGAAGCCGCCGTGCGGGGGGCAGCCGTAGCGGAAGAACTGCAGATAAAATTCCACGTCCTTCGCCAGTCCCTTTTCGTCTGCCTGCTTCTTCAGCACCTCATACCGGTGCTCGCGCACCGCGCCGGTTGTAATCTCGCAGCCGCGCCAGATCAGGTCGTAGCCCATCGGCACGCCATGCTCGTCGCGCATGTGGTAGAACGCGCGCTCCTTCGCGTCATAGTCGGTGACGAACAGGAACTCGCTGCCGTACTTCTCCATTGCGAATTTCGCGCACAGGTGCTCCGCATCGGTGGTCAGGTCGCCCTTGGCATCGTCCGACACCGTGTAGCCGTAGCGCGTTTCCAGCTCGTTGTAAAGGTCCTTCAGCTTGATGCGCGGGAAGGGCATCGTGGGAACGATGACCTCCTTGCCAAAGAGGCGCTTGATGTCCTCGCCGCAGGCTGCCGCAACCTTGCCGAATGCATAGGTCAGCAGTTCCTCCTCCATGTGCATGACCTCTTCCACCGAATAGACATAGCTGAACTCCAAATCGAAGCCGGTGAACTCGGTTGCATGCTTGTTGGTATAGGATTTTTCCGCGCGGAAGACCGGTCCGGTCTCAAAGATACGGTCCAGCCCGGCTGCCATCGCCATCTGCTTATAGAACTGCGGCGACTGCGCCAGATATGCCTTGGTGTCGAAATACTTGACCTCGAACACCTCGGAGCCGGATTCGCTGGCTGCCGCAATCAGCTTCGGCGTGTGAATCTCGACAAAGTGGCGGTCCAGAAGGAACTCCCGCATGGCACCGGTCAGCACGGTCTGCATCTGCAGCATCAGCTGGTTGCCCTCGCGGCGCAAATCAATCCAGCGGTAATCCATCCGCGAATCGATCTCGGAATCGTCCTTAATCGGCAGCGCATCGGCAATCGACTCAATCTCCAGCTTCTCCGGCAGCATCTCCATGCCGCCCATCTTGACGTATTCATTCGCAACCACGGGTCCTTCCACCGACACGACCGAATGAATGGTCAGCTGATCGACCAGCGCCGCCAGTTCCGGGTATTTCTCCTTCTCCAGCGTCACCTGCAGCTTTCCGGTAATATCCCGGATGACCAGGAACGCCATGGTGCGCTTGTTGCGCAGGTTTTCGACAAAGCCCGAAATGCGATAGGACGCGCCGGGGGTGATGTCCGCTATATAGGTTCTGTTCATGATGTATTCCTCTCTTATTTCACGTATGCAGTGGGATTCGGGTTTTCGCCGATGACGTTTGCATCCTTGTCAAACAGCGGGATCTTGCCCAGGTGAATCAGCTCCGGGAACTTTTCGTCTGCGTCGCCCTCCACCAGAATGGTTGCCTCGCCGCAAACAATGCCGCCGGCTTCCTTTACCAGCGTCTCCAGCGCGCGGAGCGACTCGCCCGTTGACACCACGTCATCCACAATCAGAATCCGCTTGCCCTTCATCAGCTCGGCGTCGGTCACGTCCAGATAGAGGTGCTGCGACTGCGCCGTCGTAATCGACTTGACCTCCACGCCGAACACGCCGGTCATATACAGTTTCGGTGCCTTTCTTGCCAGCACGTAGCGGCGGTTGCCGTCCAGACGTGCCATTTCATGCACAAGCGGAATCCCCTTTGCCTCGGCGGTAACGGCATAGTCATATTCCGGCACGCGTGCGTTCAGCTCCTTCGCGCAGGCGGTGGTCAGTTCGGGGTCGCCGAAAATGACGAATCCGGCAATCTGCAGGCTGTCGTTCAGCGGGCAGATCGGCAGGTCGCGCTCCAAGCCCGCAACGGTCATGTGATAGTATTTCTGTTGTTTGTTCTCCATGATGAACGGTCCTTTCTTCCCAATCTAAAATTCAATGCGGATGCGCTGTACATAAGCACCCGAGACGGCTTCTTCCACAAGGGCTTCGAAATCCAGCCGGTTCTGCTGCTCCAGCACCTTATCCAGCTCGGGGCGGGTCTTCGGGTGCTTGGGTGTGAAGACCGTGCAACAGTCCTCATACGGCTGAATCGAGGTCTCAAAGGTCCCGATTTTCCGCGCCACCTGAATGATTTCCTCTTTGTCCAGCCCGATGCAGGGACGGAAGACCGGCAGCGAGGTTGCCGGGTCGGTTACGCCCAGCGCCTGCATGGTCTGCGATGCCACCTGACCCAGGCTCTCGCCGGTCACAAGCCCCCCGCAGCCCAGCGTATGCGCCAGCCGGTCCGCGATGGTCATCATATACCGCCGCAGAATCAGCGTGAAGTAATCCTCCTCGCAGTTCTTCACCAACAGCTCCTGAATGTGCGTCAGCGACACCACGTGCAGGTTGATGCTGCCGGTATACTGCGCCATGATGCGCGCCAGTTCAAACACCTTTTCCCGCGCACGCTCGCTTGTGTACGGGAAGGATTCAAAGTGAACCGCCTCGATCTCCACGCCGCGCTTGGCAATCATGTATCCGGCAACCGGGGAATCGATGCCGCCCGAGAGCAGCAACAGCGCCTTGCCGTTGGTCCCCACGGGCAGCCCGCCCGCCGCCTGGAACTGCCCGGCGTGAATGTAGGCGCCGAACTCACGGATTTCAATGTTGACCACAGCCTCCGGGTTATGGACATCCACCTTCATGCGCGGCAGGACCGACAGAATCTCGCCGCCGATCTCCCGCCCGATTTCCATCGAATCCAAGGGAAACCGCTTGTCCGAGCGTTTTGCCGCCACCTTGAAGGTCTTTTTGCCGTCCAGAAACTGCGGCACGTATTCCCGCACCGTCTCGCGGATGCGGTCCATATTCTTCTCGCACACCGCGCACCGGCTGATGCCGACAATGCCGAACACCTTCCGGGCAGAATCGAACATGCCGTCAATGTCCGCTGCGTCGTCCTGCGGCTCGATGATAATGGTGCTCTGCGACCGCGTGACCAGAAATTTTCCGTAGTGCCGCGCGCGGAACCGCAGGGTTTTGCAGAGCATGTCCTCAAAATATTTCCGGTTTGCGCCCTTGAGGACAATCTCTCCGTATTTGCAAAGCAAGATCTCTTTCATGTCAGTCCTCCCCGTCCCCGTCCACGTCCTCGTCCGCGTCTGTCTCCGTGCTCTCTCCGTCCGCTCCGTCTTCCTCAACCGGCGTGCCGTTGCGGTAAGCATCCAGCACCGCCACGGCGTCGGCATAGCGCGCCTCGGGCACCAGGATATCGGTCCCGAATATGGAATATCCGGCAATCAGGCGCACCGCGCTGCCGCTGCCGCGGTCCTTCGAAAGGTACGGAATCTGCTCGTCCTCCAGAATGCTGCCGACAATCGACAGCTCCGCGTTGTCATTCACGGTCACCAGCAGCCGCATGCCGTCTTCCGTTCTGGCTCGGTCCAGACCGAAAAGCGAATCTTTCATGTCTGTCTCCTCTCAGTCCTCATAGTAGTGCGGGAACAGCGCTTCCCAGACCTTCATGCAGCCGATGGTGTCGGCAATGGAGGTATGCGCCACGCCGTCCCATTCAATCCCCAGGCATGCCATGGCATCGCTGAGCGACGTATGCGTCAGCTCGGGGTGATGCTCCTGCATAAAGCGCGTGTATTCCGCAGCCGCGCACCGCACCTTTTCGTGCAGCGCCGCGCGCTCTGCCTCGGTCGCGTAAATCATTTTGATATGGCTGAAATCGGTCGACACCCCGTAGGCAATCAGGTTGTCCGCGTTTGCGAAAATCTCCTTGATACGCGGCGTCAGCTCCGAGAGCGTCGGCGCATCGGCAACCATTTCCGGCGTAATACCGTGAATCTTTTCGGTCTTTTTCCATTTCTTGGTATGTACCGGACGGACATAGGTGTTCATGATCACCTTTCCGGTCGCATCCAGAATCGAAATGGAGATAATCTCGTCGTGGTCGTATACGCCGGTCAACTCCAAGTCAAAGAACAGCACCCGCTCGCGTTTCATGCCGTAGTGTGCCGCGCGGTGGGCATTCCCCTCTGCCCGGCGAGCTGCCAGGTCGCGCTCAAAGCATGCCCGACAGAGTTTGCGCATGTAGCGGACGTTCTTTCCGCACTCCACGCACAGCTTCGGCTGCCGGATTGCCTCGCGCTTATCGTAAAGATAGACCGGTCTGCCTTCCTTTTTCCGCATATACGCCGCCGGCTCGGCAACAATGTCGTAATGCATCTCTGCCAGCCGCTCTGCCGGATAGAGATTCAGCGATGCTGCGCGCCGGACGTTGACCCTGCCGATCACCTTTCCGGAATCCAGCGTAATCGGGTCAACCGGTGCCGCCTTGCGCGGAGCATACCAGCTCTCGGGCGGCGCTTCGGTCACACGCATCGGGTCGTAATAATAGAGCGGCTCACCGCTTGGCAGACGCACATACGCAACCGGATCTCCCTTCGGCATCAGGTGCATGCGGTCCAGCGTTTCCTGTGACAGGTATTTCCGCGCCTCTGCCTGATCGGGGCTGAGGCAGGGAATCCCGGCACCGGAGCCGGTTTTGAGAACTTCTTTCAATGGGGGTACCATACCTTTCCTGCAACTTTGGCACGCCGGCGCACGCCCGGCAATGCCGCAAAAAGAACATACCATAAAATTATAGCACATTTTTCGCCGCAATGCAAGACCCCTGCCGCGATTCCCTTCGCCTTTCCCTTGCATTTTTCAGGTTTTTTCCTCTGTTTTAGAACAGGAACTGTTATCATTCTTATTTTTCGGGTCTTTTTTCTTCATTTCGCGCAGGACAGAAAGCGCGCGGTCCAGCCCGCCGATCTCGTCAATCAGCCCGCAGCCGACCGCCTCTTCCGATTCCAGAATCGTCCCGCAGTCGGTTGCCATCTGGTCCGGGCGCATCATCAGTTCGTTGATTTTTTCCTCTGTTGCGCCGGAATGCGCACAGATGAAGCGCACAATCCGGTCCTGCATTTCCCGCAGGTAGCGGAAGGATTGCTCCACCCCGATGACCATGCCGTTCACGCGGACCGGGTGCAGCGTCATGGTGGCGCTCGGGACAATCAGCGAGCGCTTTGCCGCCGTTGCAAGCGGAACGCCGATGGAATGGCTGCCGCCCAGCACCAGCGAAACGGTCGGTTTTGTCATCGAGGCGATGATCTCCGCAATGGCAAGTCCTGCCTCCACATCCCCGCCCATGGTGTTGAGCATCACCAGCACGCCGTCGATCTCGTCATCCTCTTCAATCGACACCAACAGCGGCAGCAGGTGCTCGTATTTGGTCGCTTTCTGTCCGTCCGGCAGCAGGTAGTGCCCCTCAATCTGCCCGATGATCGAAATACACTGAAAATGCTCCCGCCGGTTCTCTGCAACCGTGCCGCCGATCTCCCGGATGTCCTCAAACGCCGCATGCAGCCGGTCCCCTGCGGTCTGCGCCCCTTTTTCGGTCTTCTTTTCCTGACTTTCCATTCGGTTCCCTCCATTTTGACGCTTTTTATTATTATGAACAGAAAAAAGTTTGCTTATGTAAGCGAGATTATGAAAAAAAGGGCTTTACATTCGGGTCGAAAAATGGTATAATAAATGTGTATGGGCTTTGCCCTTCAGATGCCGTCCCGGGCTTTGCCCGGACCCACTTGGATATGCAAAGGAAGATTACGGGACACGGAAAACGGCTGATGGGACATGCCCTGACTCCACTCTGTTCTGAACAACAAATAATTTAAGGAAGGTTTTGGAGAAATGGAAAACAAGGTTTTGGTTGAAACCTCCGCCCGCCACATCCATCTGACTGCAGAAGCGGTTGAGATTCTTTACGGAAAAGGCGCGGAGCTGACCGTCAGAAAACCGCTGAGCCAGCCCGGGCAGTTTGCAGCCGGCAACGACAAGATTACGCTGGTCGGACCCAAGGGGACCCTTGCGGTCAGCGTGCTGGGTCCGTGCAGAAGCGCGAACCAGGTCGAGCTGTCCTACACCGATATGCGGGCGCTGGGTCTACGCGATGTTCCGGTCAGAGAAAGCGGCGATCTGGCAGGCACGCCGGGGCTGAAAATGGTCGGTCCTGCGGGTGAGGTTGAGCTGACGGAGGGCGTGATCATTGCAAAGCGCCACATCCACTTCAGCCCTGCCGATGCCGAGGCGTTCGGCGTCAAGGACAAGCAGATTGTCAGCGTGAAGATGCTGACCGACCGTCCGGTGATTTTTGAGGACGTGGTCTGCCGCGTCAGCCCGAATTATGCGCTTGCAATGCACATCGACACCGATGAATGCAACGCTGCCGCCGCGTTCGGAACCGTCTACGGAGAAGTCATCCTCTGATTTCGCAAAAAAAATATCAAGGAGATAGAACAAATGAGCAACGTCAGTGAATGCCCTTACGCAATGAGTGCCGAAGTTCAGCACCAGTGCAAGGTCACCAAGGGCTGTGACCACGGTCCGGCTCCCCTGCCTGAAGAGGGCAAGTGGATCCAGGCAAAGCAGATTACCGATATTTCCGGCTACACCCACGGTGTGGGCTGGTGCGCACCGCAGCAGGGAGCCTGCAAGCTCTCGCTGAACATCAAGAACGGCGTCATCGAAGAAGCGCTGGTGGAAACCGTCGGCTGCTCCGGCATGACCCACTCCGCAGCAATGGCAGCGGAGATTCTGCCCGGCAAGACCATTCTCGAAGCGCTGAACACCGACCTGGTGTGCGATGCAATCAACACCGCAATGCGTGAGCTGTTCCTGCAGATCGTCTACGGCAGAAGCCAGTCGGCGTTCTCGGAGGGCGGTCTGGTCATCGGTGCCGGCATGGAGGACCTGGGCAAGGGTGCGCGCTCGATGGTCGGTACCATGTATGGAACCCGCGAGAAGGGCGTCCGTTACCTCGAAATGACCGAGGGCTACTGCACGCGCATGGCACTCGACGCAAACAACGAGGTCATCGGCTATGAGTTCGTTTCGCTGGGCAAAATGACCGACTTCATCAAGAAGGGCATGGAGCCGAACGAAGCCTACAAGAAGGCAATGGGTCACTACGGCCGCTTCAATCCCGAGGACGGTGCCGTGAAGTACATCGATCCCCGTAAGGACTAAGGAGGTAGAAGCAATGGCACAGTTTGAAGGATATGAGAGACGCGAGGCGAAGATCCTCGACGTTCTGAAGAAATACGGCATTTCGTCCATTGACGAATGCAAGGAAATCTGCGACAAGAAGGGTGTTGATGCCTACACCATCGTGCAGGACACCCAGCCGATCTGCTTTGAGAACGCTAAGTGGGCTTACACGGTCGGCGCTGCAATCGCAATCAAAGAGGCAGAGCGCACCGGCGATAAGAGCGCCGCAACCGCTGCCGCAAACATCGGTATCGGGCTGCAGAGCTTCTGCATCCCCGGCTCCGTTGCCGAGAACCGCAAGGTCGGTCTGGGTCACGGCAACCTGGGCAAGATGCTGCTCTCCGAGGAGACCGAGTGCTTCTGCTTCCTGGCAGGTCACGAATCCTTTGCGGCTGCCGAGGGCGCAATCAAGATTGCTCTGAACGCAAACAAGGTGCGCAAGCAGCCCCTGCGCGTCATTCTGAACGGTCTGGGCAAGGATGCGGCTTACATCATCTCCCGCATCAACGGCTTTACCTACTGCAAGACCGAGTTTGACCCCTACACCGAGACGGTCAAGGTCGTTGAGACCAAGGCGTTCTCGAACGGTCCCCGCGCCGCTGTCAAGTGCTACGGCGCTGACAACGTGCCGGAAGGCGTTGCCATCATGAAGCTGGAGAACGTCGGTGTGTCGATCACCGGTAACTCCACCAACCCGACCCGCTTCCAGCACCCCGTTGCCGGCACCT
>USMO01000037.1 GCA_900555785.1 uncultured Eubacteriales bacterium
AAGCCGGTTGCCGCAGACGGGCGCGAGCCGGACTATGATGCGGTGATCTGGGAGATCAACGAACTGAACAAGCGGACCTTTGCCATGATGGAGGCGCAGAGCCGCGAGCGGGTGAAGCTGGCTGCGGTGCTGGACATTGTGGCGCAGGGCATCCTCGCTTTGGATTCCGCTTTCCGGGTGGTGCTTGCCAACCGCAGCGCCATGAAGCTGTTCGGCGGGGGCGAGCATGCCGTTGGCGAGAGCCTGTTCTGTTTGCTGGACGATGACGAACTTTGCCGCCGGATTTACGAATACGCGGGCGGCGGCAGCTTTGAATACCGTTACGGCGAGCGGCAGCTGGTGGTAACGGTGCGCGCAATCGCCGACCATGCGCTCTCCCGGGAGATTGCGCAGATTGTAATTGTGACCGACGTGACCGACGCGCGTGACATTGCGAAGGAAAAGAGCGATTTCTTTGCGAATGCGTCGCACGAACTGAAGACCCCGATTACAGTGACGCTGGGGCTTTCGGAACTGATTCTGGCGCGGGACGGCGTGGACGAAGCGGTGCGCGCGCAGGTGGAGCGGATTCACAAGGAGGCGTCGCGGATGTCGGAGCTGATTACCGATATGCTGCGGCTCTCGCGGCTGGAGCAGCACGGCGAGGTGAAGCGCGAGCCGGTTGACCTGCGCACAACTGCGGATGAGGTCATTGCCGAGCTGACGCCCCGGATTCACGAAAAAGGATTGCAGGTTTCGGTTGACGGGCAGGGGATTGTTTTGGCAGCGCCCGAGCGCATGTATGAGCTGCTGACCAACCTTTGTTCCAATGCGGTGAACTACAATGTGGACGGCGGCGCGCTGCGGGTTTCGATTGCCGCGTCGGACGGGCACACGGTGCTGACCGTGCAGGACACCGGCATCGGCATTCCGAAGGAGCATCTTCCGCGCGTTTGCGAGCGCTTCTACCGGGTGGACAAGTCGCGCTCGAAAAAGACCGGCGGCACCGGCCTGGGGCTTGCCATCGTCAAGCACATTTGCGTGCTCTACGGCGCCGAGCTGAAAATCGACAGCACGGTCGGTGTTGGCACAACGGTAACGGTCACCTTCTGACCTGTTTTCGGTCTTTATTTTACGGAAAGAGAGACTATCATGATGCAACTACCCAATCGGATTCCCTGCGGCTCCTGGTGGAAGAACGGACACGTGCAAGGCATTGCCGTGGACGCGGACCGGGGGCATGTGTATTACTGCTTTACCACGATTCTGGTGAAGACCGACCTGTGCGGTCAGGTGCTCGGAACGGTCGGCAACCTTGCCGGGCACATGGGCTGCATAACCATTGACCCGGTGCGCCGCCGGCTTTACGGTTCTCTGGAGCTGAAGCACGACTGCATCGGGCAGGGGATTATTGCGCGCAACGGTAACCGGAACCCCTCGGACGAGGATTCGTTCTATCTGGTCTCCTTTGATCTGGATCGGATCGACCGGGTTGGGATGGATGCCGAGGCAGACGGCGTGATGAAAGCGGTTTATCTGCGGGACGTTGTGCGGGATTACAGCGAGCCGGACGAGCGCTGCGGGCTTGCCAATCGCTACGGCTGCAGCGGCATTGACGGCGTCGGGCTGGGTCCGGTATTCGGTGCTCCCGCCGACAGCCGGGCGAAGATTATGATTGCCTATGGCATTTACGGACAGCCGGACCGTTCGGGCAACGACCATCAGGTGTTTCTGCAGCTCGACCCGGACGCAGTGGACCTCTACGGGCAGCCCCTGTGCCAGGCGCAGCCGCACCATTCGGGACCGGACCGCTGCGAGGCTCGGTATTTCCTCTATACCGGCAACACCAATTTCGGCGTGCAGAATCTGGAATACGACCCGTTTTCCCGGCGCTGGCTGGTGGCGGTCTATGAGGGGAAGAAGCCGGAATTTCCGAATTATCCGATGTTTTTCATCGACGCAACGGTCCCGCCCCATGACGGGGAGTTGCTCGGGCGGCAGGGGGAGCGCGGCGCGCTTCTGACGCTTGCCCCCGGTGACTGCAGCGAAACCGGCATCACCGGCTGCCGGTTCCCGCTCGGTCAGACCGGCATTTGGGCGCGCGGTGACGGTACCTTCTGGTTCTCCGATCACCTCTACAACCGCGAAAAGCACCTTCATTCAACCACCCTCGTCGCATACCGCCTCGACCCCGCGTCCCCCGGATGCTTTGTGAAGGCAGAGGAGTGAAGACCTTGGGGCGCTGCCTCAAGCCCACCTTACCTGCGTATTTGCGGAATGTTCGTGAAAAATGACTTTGTGATGAAAATCCGAGATAGGCGGAGATCGCCGAAAGCGATTTATCGGTATAGCGGAGAAGGCGTTTTGCCTTCTCCGTTTTCTCTTTCAGAATATAATCCGAAAGGGTTAGGCCAGTCTCCCTGCGAAAGCGCGCTGACAGGTGCGTGCGGCTGATATAAAGCGAAGCGGCGATCTGCTCTGTTGTGATCGGCTCGGAGAGGTGGTGCTGAATATACAAAAGCGTTTACGGCACGGTCAAAAGCGGCTGGCGGCGTGAGGACGGCAAAACGGTTTACACGGTTTCCGTCCCCGCCAACACCTTGACGCGGATTGTTTTGCCGGACGGAGAAAGAACCGTTACGGCAGGCGAATATGAATTTACGGCTCTGGAAAACAGCAACTGATAAGCTTTCGTTTCAGACACCCCGGCAGTGATAAGAGCGATATCTCAAAAAAACAGCAAACACCCCGGGATTCATCATCCCGCGGGTGTTTGCTGTTTTACTATATTTTCTGTGTTTCTCAATGCAATCTGAAATCCGACTTTTCGATTTCTGCGGCTTTTAACCCCATTTTCAGGACCATTTCCGAAAATTTTCTCGCGCTGATCGGATAATTACCTTCCATCCACGCGCCGAGAAGCCCGATCACTCCGCTGATGATAAAAACATATTCGTACTTTGCCAGCAACGGATTGCCCGACTGCGACTCAACATGATACTTGCGGAGAACTGCGTCAATCAGTCTGCGGTTGAAAACCCGATTGTCCGATTGCGTAATCAGAATCCGGAACATCCGGTCGTTATCCTTGATGTACGTGAAAAAGGACTCCAGAATCGCAACAAACTGTTCGTCGGAGGTGATTTCGCTCGGCATTTTCGACAAGACGGGGATTTGCTCAATCAGATCGTTTTCTATATCCTGTCGCAATGTGATGGGGTCTTCATAGTACATATAAAAAGTGGAGCGGTTGACGTCGGCTTTCCGGCAAATGTCCGTGACGGAAATTTTCTCGGAAGGGTTGGTCTCCAGAAGTTCGAGATAGGCATCCTTGATCAGTTTTTTTGTCATGCGCACGCGCCTGTTGTCTGCCATTTTTGTATCATTTCCTCCGTTCATAAATTATTTGCTTTTGATTTTGCCGGATTTCCGACAGTTTCACCTTGTATTGTCGGAAACATATCGTTTCTGGCAATACTGTTTGTTGACTTTCCGACACTGTGTTGCTATAATTATATACATCCGATATGTCTTGCGGGCGTCCGTGCCTGTTTCACCGCGCGGAGAATGAGCAGAGCCTCCCGTAGGCATCATAGATAGCGGAGGATTGTATATGGCATTTTTGTCTTTGCATAACGTAAAAAAAGAGTATCACACCGGCACTGTCACCGTGCACGCCCTGGAGGACGTTTCCTTTGACGCGAACGAGGGGGAGTTTGTCGTCATCCTCGGCGCATCGGGTGCCGGCAAGACCACACTTCTGAACCTGCTCGGCGGCATGGATACGGCGACAGCCGGCAGGATTGAGCTTGGCGGAGAAAATATCGCAGCTTTTCATAAGCGGGAGCTGACCGAGTTCCGGCGCCGCGAGGTGGGCTTCGTGTTTCAGTTCTACAACCTGATGCCCAACCTCACCGCCCTTGAGAATGTGGAGATTGCCGTTGAAATCTGCGAGAATCACCTGGATCCGAAAAGCGTGCTTGAATCGGTGGGGCTGGCGGACAGACTGAACAATTTTCCCGCAGAGCTTTCCGGCGGCGAACAGCAGCGCGTTTCGATTGCCCGCGCCGTTGCGAAAAACCCGAAGCTGATCCTTTGCGATGAGCCGACCGGCGCGCTGGACTACGTCACGGGCAAGAAAATTCTGAAGCTGCTGTACTCCCTGTCCCGCGAGCAGGGAAAGCTGGTGATCGTGGTCACGCATAACGCCGCGCTGAAGGACATGGCGGATAAGGTAATCCGAATCCGGAGCGGCAGAATTGAGTGTGTGGAAACAAATGCGCATCCTGTTCCGGTGGAGGGGATCGAGTGGTGAAAACCTATTTCAAAACCGTCCGGAGAATGTTCCGGCATCACCTCATCCGCCTGTTTTCGCTCATCGGGATTATCCTGATCTCCGTCGGCTTCATATCCGGCATCGGCTCACCCACCGATATGATCCGGGACAGCATGGAGAATTACTACCGGAATCAGAATGTCAGCGACTTTATCGTCAAAAGCAAAACCGGCAGCTTTTCGGAGGAGCAGATTGCCGCTGTCAGGTCACGCTATGGCGAAAAGCACGTGAACACCGGGATGTCACTGGATATTCAGACAGGCGAAAAGCGCTCCCTGCGCCTGTACTTTCTGGATTTTGACGCGTGGAGCATCAATGTTCCGGAGCTGGTTGACGGGGAAAAAGTGACCGGGGACGGCAAAAATCTCGTTTACGCGGAGGCAGCCGACAATGTAATCAAGGGGTACTCAATCGGCGAAGAGGTGGAGATCGACCTGGGCGCGGCGTTGAAACTGCCGATGGAATACAAAATCACCGTGACCGTACAGGGGATTGTCCGGAGCCCGCTGACCTTCGGCAAAGACGGCGAACCGAGCTATAACAATCCGGAGGGCACCGAAATTCCCGACAACATGGGGGAGATCGGCAAGCTGGATCTTCTGGATAACATCCTGTACTGCCCGATGTCCGTCCTGCCCGTGCCGGTCAAGGGCGACCTGTATATCACGGCGCAGGACAGGACGCTTTTCGACAGCTTTTCGGACGAGTACAAGGCGTACGTGGAGGAGGAAAAGACCGCCCTCGCCGGACTTCTCGGCGATGACATCGAGGTCATCACGCTGTTCGACAATTACAGCTTCAAATCCATCCTGTCCAGCGCGGACAAGGTGCGCGGCATCGGCGATATTCTGATGTTCATTTTCATTGCCGTCACCCTGCTGGTTGTCCTCTCGTCGATGATGCGGCTGATGGAGGAGGAACGCGCGCAGATCGCCTGCCTGAAAACACTGGGCTACTCCTCCTTCAGCGCTGTCATGCGGTATGTTCTGTTTGCGCTGGTCGCGCTGGTTGCGGGCGGCGGAGGCGGATTCTTCGTCGGTGACGGTGTCTCCTGGCTGATGTGCTACGTGTTCGGGTACAGCTACCATATGCCGCCGATCTCGGTCGTGGTGAATCCGGGCTATTACTTCCTGTCCATCGGCGCAATCCTCGCCGTGACCGTGACCGCCGTCTTTGCCCTCGGGATGCGCATGACGGGCGACACCCCCGCCAATCTGCTGAGGCCCAAGCCGCCGAAGAAGGGCAAGCGGGTTCTGCTGGAGAATATTCCGTTTATCTGGAATCGGCTGGCGTTCCGGTACAAATCGTCTCTGCGCAACGTCCTGCGCTACAAAATGCGGTTCTTCATGATGCTCGTGTCGGTCGCGGTCTCCGCCGGACTTGTTTTCGCCGGGCTTGCGCTTCTTGATATGTGCATCTTTGACGATTTCGGCTCCTCGGCTATCATCGGGATCGCAATCGTTGTCGTTGTGTTTGCGGGACTTCTGACCGCCGTCGTCATCAACACGCTGACAACCATCAATATCAGCGAGCGGAACCGGGAGATCGCAACCCTGATGGTGCTGGGGTATCACGACCGGGAAATCTGCGGCTATATCTACCGCGAGATCTATATCAGCACGTTCATCGGCATTCTGTTCGGCTACCCGGTCGGGATCGGGCTGGCGACGTTGGTCTTCAAAACCATCGGGTTTGGCACGGTCGGCGGGGTCAGCTGGTTCATGTGGCTGCTTGTGCCGGTCATCGTGTTCGGTTTCACCCTGCTTGTCACGCTGTTGCTGAGACCGAAAATCGTAAAAACCAGGATGAATGAAAGCCTGAAAGCAGTCGAATAAAGGGCATCCCTGCGGCATCCCTGCCTATTCGCCGTGCGATGCATTTTCAGAGGCGCCCTGAAGGCAAAAGCGACCGCTCCCACCGGACGGGTGGAGGGCGATCGCTTTTGTGGTATGGTGCGGTATGCGTCCGGCTGTCTGCGGGCTATTCCCAGTCCGAATTCTCGATTTCCGCCGCCATGAGCCCCATTTTGAGAACCAGCTCAGAAAACTTTTTCGCGCTGACGGGAAAATCCTCCTCTATCCATGCGCCGAGCAGTCCGATAACGCCGCTGACGATAAAGACATACTCATACTTGGCGAGCCGTTCGCTGTTGGCTCTGGACAGGATGCGGTACTTTTCCAGCACCGCGTCGATCAGCCTGCGGTTGAACGCCCGGTTGTCGGATTGCAGGATCAGGATGCGGAACATCCGGCTGTTCTCCTCTATGTATGAGAAAAAGCGTTCCAGTATATCGACAAACTGCTTGTCCGTGGTGATCTCGGACGGCATATCCGACAGGACCGGAATCTGATCCATAACGTCGTTTTCAATGTCATGCCGCAGGGCTATGGTGTCCTCGTAGTACATATAGAAAGTGGAGCGGTTGACATCCGCGACCTTGCATACATCCGTGACAGAGATTTTTTCGGAAGGGTTGCTTTCCAGAAGCTCAAGATAAGCGTCCTTTATGAGCTTTTTGGTCATGCGGACGCGCCTGTTATCTGCCATTGTATGTGTTTCCCTCCATTCAAAAGCAGTGTCGGCGGAATACTGCCTGTTGATATTCCGACACTGTGTCTGTATACCTTATTATAGCATACGGTTTCCGGTCTGTCAATATACGTAGCAAAGCGAGAGGGCGGATGGCTCCCGCCTTGCCCGTGCGACCGGCAGGATGCCGGCAGACCGAAAAAATGCGCGGGTATATCTTGCAAACCGGTCGGAAACGTGCTATAATGAATCCGCAGGCGGAACCGTTGCCGGCGGGATGCGCCGAAGCCCGGTGCCCCTGATACGCAACCCGAATTAAGCGGAAAGGAATGTACCGATATGCCTACTTTCCAGAGCTCCCCCCTGAATCCTGCCATTTCGTGGCTGTTCCTCGGCTATTTTCTCGTCCTCTTTGCCGAACGGGTGCAGAGTCTTGCGCGCATCTGCCGCACATCCTTTGCGGCGCTGTACCGGACGGGCTTTGACGGCTTCGTTGATACGTTGACGGTTCTTTCGCTGGTCGCCACGGTGCTTCTTTTGGCGTTCGGCTGTAAGGGCTACTGGCAGTCCCTTGTCAATCCCGCCGTCATCCCGGATTATTCCATGCTGACGGTCACTGCCGGTGTCATGCTGGTATCGGGCATGATGCACACGGAATACACGGTCGCGCCGGTTCAGTTCGTTTCGTACGGTATGCTGATTATTGCCATGGCTCTGCGCACCGTGCAGACCGCGGCTGGCGCCGATCATCCCGGCATGTTCTGGTACTCGCTCGCCTTCCTGACGGTCTTCTCGATGGCAATCCCCGTCATGTACCATGCGGAAATTGCCCATGCCACGCTCTTTCACATGATAGAGGCGATTGTGGCGCTGGCGTTGGTCGCCTGCTTTACATGGATGCTGCGGGATCTGTTCCTGGGGCAGGGGCACGATCTTTTGCGCTGGGTTCCCATGCTGATTGCCGCGGTCGGGGATGCCGTGATCCTGGCGATGCGCTGGAAGGAAACCGTCAACACCTTTGTCCTGCTCTTCGTGATCCTGTCGGCGGTGGTATTTGCGGTTGGCAAGGTGCTGTTTGCGGCACAACTGCTGTGACCGCTGTCCAAATCGCTGACGGACGGTGCCGGGATTCTCGGCGCAAAGAAGTTTTTTGCAGTTGCAACTGTCGGTTGACGCATTGAATGGTCCGGATTGGTTGTTCGCAACTTCCCAAAATGCTATACTATGAGCATAACAACGCAAGCAATGGGAGGATGAATATGATTTTTGCCGATAAGCTGATTTTGCTACGAAAGAAGGCAGGTTGGTCGCAGGAGGAGTTAGCCGAGCAAATGGACGTAACGCGACAATCTGTTTCAAAATGGGAGGGTGCGCAGTCTGTTCCTGACTTAGACAAAATGATACGTCTCTCCGAGCTGTTCGGAGTAAGTACGGATTATTTGCTGAAGGACGAAATGGAAGATGTCGAGCACATAGGTTCGTCCAAGGACACGCCGTCATTAAAGCGGGTATCCATGGAGGAAGCAAACGCGTTTCTTTCTGTAAAAGGCAGAACAGCCAAAACGATTGCGTATGCCGTTTTTTTGTGCATCCTGTCTCCGATAGCTCTTTTGATATTGGCTGCAATCAACCAAAGCACGGCAGGTGCTCTGAGCGAAGGGGTTGCTTGCGGAATCGGCATGATCGTTCTGATTATTCTGGTTGCGATAGCCGCCGTACTGTTTGTATCAAGCGGCAGTCAAACCGCCCCCTTTGCCTATTTGGAAAAAGAGACCTTTGAAACCGAGTATGGCGTGAGCGGCATGGTTAAGGAACGCAAAGCGCAATACAAGGATTTGCACGCAAAAAGCCAGATAGCGGGAACCTGCCTGTGTATTACTGCCCTGATTCCACTCTTTGTCGGAGTACTCGTTGATGCCGATAACGACCTGTTCCTGATGGGTATGCTTTCGCTTTCATTTCTCATTGCGGGCGTAGGGGTGATGTGCTTTGTCAGGACGGGGATTATATGGGCGAGCTATGAGAAGCTTCTGCAGGAGGGCGAATACTCTGAAGAGAATAAGGGGAAAAGCTCATTTTCATCTGCTGTATATACGACATACTGGATACTTGCAACAGCGGTTTATCTGGGATACAGTCTGTCATCCAATAATTGGGGACGGAGCTGGATAATTTGGGTTGTTGCCGGGGTACTGTTCCGCGCTGTCGTTGCAATTACGGATGCTTTTGAGAAAAAATCAAAATGATATCAGAAGGGATTGGAGTAAACTTATGTACATTTACAAAACAGAAATTTTAACGGTCGGCACAAAATGGTTTTCGGACAAGGCAGATGCAGCAGATATTGCGATGCTGGATAAGCTGTTGAATGAGAGAGCCGCCGATGGCTGGGAGCTTGCCACATACGATTACATGGCAACGTCCGCTCAGATCAAGGGTGCCTTCGTTGTTACTTTCAGAAAAGAAAAGGCGTAACCGCAGGTTATACGGCAAGAGAGACAACGGAACGAGAATAGAAAAAAGCCTTGAGAACCCAGTGTTTTCAAGGCTTTTTGCTGTGAAAATGCTCCGGATTGCAACAGGATTTGCCAATGTTTTTCTGCCGGAGTAACAAGTCCTTGTATTCTTGTTACTCTTCAGATATACTTAAGGTATCTTCACTTTAGGATCAGAACCTTGATATTCGGCATTTCCGTATGTATGCGCGGAGCCGTTGTCATGACGTGACACAACGCATTCACCTTGATGGTATACGCCGTTGTTCCTGCTCTATCGTCCCCATGAACATCCTCGGTACAGAATTCCATGCATGAAACCGTGCAATGAGAAAGCATATCCGATACAAATCTTTCCAAGTCAATCAAGCGACTATTTTCGACGCCAACAAAATCGTGTTGCCCTATCCAAATGCCGTCATATATATCACAGCATTCATTACTGGTCGGATCGTCTGTAATTTCGTAGATCAGGCTATTCCCTGCCAAACAGTCAGGCAGATCCATTTTTTGCAAGCAATACTGCGGTACATTTGAGCCTAAATTTAGTCCGAATCGATGTGTAATTGCTTTTGCCATCATGTCATACGCAATTTCCTGCAGTTCCCTTTTATTTTGTTTTTCGCAGAAAATAATCTTTCCGTAAATCAAGGTATTGGGCATATGGTTTCACCTCGTGTAATATCTGATTGAATCTTCCTTGAATCTGTTCATCCTGTGTGGGTATGCGGACCAGAAATTATTCCGCATAGCGCACAGGAGACGGTTTTAGGCAAGAGTTCGGCAGTCCGGCACTCCCATTTGCGCAAAAGCGCCTTTATCTTCGACCACAGCATTTCAATCGGATTCATATCGGGGCTGTACGGCGGCAGATACCGCAGCTCTATGCCTGCGGCGTGATATGTGTTGTTCGTCCTCGCCGTTCAGCAGCTGCTTTCTACCCTTCATTGTGCAGCATTTTGTCCATTTTGCTCATCTCCTTGTGACATATTGTGCCACTTTTCGCTACAATTGTCAAGGGTGACTGCTATTTTGGAAGTTGCTATAATTAACATTCCAATCCAGAATATACTTTGAATTTTGGGCATAAACAATCGTGCCAGAATATTCGCCTCCTGGCAAATCAACTTTGCCATTAAGTTTCAAGCAACCTGATTCACCACTCAATGTTACATAGCTCTCTTTAAATGAACTTACTTCAAAATCACCGTGATACGTTATGTATGCCTGTTCTTGTATATCTTTGTGTAAGTTTATAATTCGAAAAGAAAAATAAAAACTTGTAAGTAATATGACTGCAATAACAAAGATATTAACCGCAATTTTTCCAATTTTCCCCATGTCATTGAAAAAATGTTTTTTGTTCAGCATAAACAATATTAATGATAACGCAAGGATCAAGGCAATTGCAACAACCGAAGCCCAAATTTGATTTTTAAGAAGCTCACTATATTTATTCATATTCTAAATCTTCCTTTGCATTTTGCGCGGTGGTGCCTTGAGTAACTTCCTGCCCTTTTTGGTTCATATCATTTTAGCACATACAATATGCGGGACTCTTTCAAGGGCCCCACGGAGTTTCTCCATCTCCCCGCCCCCTTTCAAACGCAGCGTTACCGGATCCGGCGCACCTCAGCCCCGACAGGGGTTCCGGTTCGTGCGGAGGCGATCACGCGATCCACGACG
>USMO01000038.1 GCA_900555785.1 uncultured Eubacteriales bacterium
CATGAATAATCCATCATCGATCATAAGAGAAACCTTATAAGCAAACGACCGACTGCGTTCATAAGAGTGCGGTCGGTCATTTTTCGTTGATTAAGACAGAAGAAATCATACGCTCCTTATCGTGCAAAAATCCTTTTTATGCAATCGTTAAAGGCTTGCGACTTTTCAAAGCGAGTGAAGAACAAATCCATACGGCGATGAGCGAAGAAACAACAAAAAGGGTAAATTACCACAAAAACGGCAATTTACCCCTGTTTTGCATAGAAAAAGACACACGCGGCGGAGTTTTATACGCTCCTTTTGCGTGTGTCCCTATGGCGGAGGGAAAGGGATTCGAACCCTTGCGAGATTGCTCTCAAACGGTTTTCAAGATTTCTTGCCTCTCCGGACTTTACCGCAACTTAGCAGACGATAAGTGACGCCAAAACCCCTGTATTGACGGGGATTTTGGCGTTTTTCTGTTCGAACCGCCGCAAAATCTTTTCCCCACAAGCATCCGCTTTCTAATGCGGTTTCTAATGAAATATTAGAAAAAGTATTAGAAGACGCATATTTTTATTCCTATTGGCTACCCGACATTGTAGACATATTGATTGGAAGCACGCAATTTTAAAGCAGGCTTTTTGTCTTACAGGCAAGATAAAGCGGAAGGTTGGTAAATTCGCCGTCTTTGCGGTAACCGCGCCTCGAAAAGCGGATCGCATTTTTCGGATGATGTTCGGCAATGTAGCGTTTGAAGGATGGTGCTGATTTGTCCTCCCCGCCTTTTGCTTCCACAGGCACGATCTCCATTCCGTTTTGCAGAACAAAATCAATTTCCCCCGTTTTATCGGTATAGTATCGCGGTTCTACGGGAAATTGCCCGCGCAGCTGCTGCAAAACATAATTTTCGGTCAGCGGCCCCTTGAACTGGTAATCCGCCTTCAAAAGAATTGCGGCATTATCGATTCCTGCCATGTGCTTGAGTAACCCCGTATCAAAAACAAAGAGCTTGAACTGATCGGGTTTATCGAATGCAGACAGCGGGTGCTCCATTTTGGATACATTACAGACACGGTTCAGCATTCCTGCCGACACGAGCCATTCGATTGCTTCTTCAAAATCCCGTGCTCTGCCGCCTTCACGGACAGCGCCGTACATAAATTTTTCGTTCGGTTTTGCAAGCTGAGAAACGATGCTGCGGAAAACCATCAGGATCCGACCGCTGTTGACCTTGCCGTTATGCTTTGAAAAGTCGTTTTCGTAGATTTCGATCAGCTCACGCTGAATTGAGGAGATCCTTTCCGGATCTTTATATTTGATCCATGATGCCACGCATTCGGGCATTCCGCCGATAATCAGGTAGTAATTATATGCCTCGGTCAGGCGGTTGTGAAAGATTTCCTCAATGATCTGCCCTTTCTCAATGCTGTCATAGTATGAAAAAAGAACGGGATCGGTCGCATCAAGAAATTCGTCAAAAGTCAGTGGGGCAATATCAAGCAGGTTTACCATGCCGACCGGGTAGGATTTGGGCTGGGCAAGCAGTGTGCCGAGCAGGCTTCCCGCGGCAATCACATGGTATTCATTGGCTTTTTCTCTGAAATACTTCAGCGTATTCAGGGCTTCCGGACACTCCTGTATTTCATCAAAAATTATCAGCGTTTTACCCGGTTGAATTTTGCTTCCGGCGATCATGGAGAGAAGCTCGACAATCCGTGCCGGATTTTTGTTAACTTCAAAGATTGATTTCAGCTCATCTTCTTCGTCGAAGTTGAAATATACACAGTTTTCATAATACACCCGACCAAATTTCTTCATCAGCCAGGTTTTTCCGACCTGTCTGGCACCGCGCAATACCATCGGTTTGCGTTCCGGGTCATCACGCCATTTTTTCAGATCTTCAATCGCTTTTCGCTTCATACGATCCCTCCTTTTTCCGTCTGATATAGTATAACACATTTTTCTGCGTTTTACAAGAGCAATTCAGCACATTTTTCCTGAAAATTTGCGATCAAAAAACACATTTTTCGGAAACCAATAGAACAATAGCGGTATGAAAGTGAATGTTTCGGTTGATTTTGGGGCAATCCATAAATCTGCCGCAAATTTGCCCCGACACATCTTTTTTCTTTGGCTTTTCGCTGGACTTCTCCGACCTTCTGTGGTATGGTATTGTACTTACAGGTACAGAAGGGGGCAAGAGCATGAAAATGCAACGATACACTGTTCAATATACGCCGCATTTTAAAAGAGCGATGCTTTGCCGGATTGCCGGAGGGTGTCGCTCTTTCGTTCCCTTGAGATATTCATAAAAACGCCGGAAGAGGCTATAATAAGGCAAAATGGAGCGTTGAAAAAATGACGACAAATGAATTGATGACAGCGTGGCTGGACCGATGCGAACGGGAAAGGGTCAAGCCGCGGACATACAGCCGGTATAAGGGATTGATCATTCAGCACATCCTGCCCGAACTTGGCGACACGCAGATTGACGATCTCGGCAGGCGGCAGATTTCCGAATTTCTGACCGCACATCAGACGGACGGGAACCTGCGCGGCGAGGCACTTTCGGCGACCAGTACCAATCTGATGCTGACCGTTCTGAACGCCGCATTCACCTATGCGTGCGATATGGAATTACTCCCGGCAAATCCCTGTGACCGTATCCGGCGTGTACCCGGTCCGCCGTCGCGGGTGGAAGCGTTTACACGAGAGGAACAGCGGCGATTGGAAGAAGCCATTGCGGCATGGGAAGACAGGCGGTTGTTCGGCATCCTGCTCTGCCTTTATACCGGATTGCGAATCGGGGAATTGCTTGGATTGGAGTGGCAGGATGTTGACATGGAAAAAGGCATTCTGCACATCCAAAAGACGGTCTACCGCGAAAAGAACGCTGAGGGCGAGTGGCAGTTATTTGTGGATCGACCGAAAGCAGCCGCATCCGAGCGCATGGTTCCTTTGCCGGGCTATCTTGCAGAGGATTTACGGATCTATAGGATAGGCGCGCGGAGCGAGTTTGTGATAGAAAACAAAAAAGCCGAGCGAATGTCGATCCGCTCGTATCAATATCTGTTTGAACGCCTGACCGAAAAGGCGGGAGTGCGGAAACTGAACTTTCACGCACTTCGACACACATTCGCAACCCGTGCACTGGAATGCGGAATGGATATCAAAACCCTTTCGGAACTGATGGGGCATAAAAACGCAACCATCACTCTCAACCGTTATGCGCACAGCATGATGGACACAAAAATCGCCGCCATGAACAAATTGGAAAAGCTTTTTTGAGAACAAAACTGCATCGAATATAACATTCGGTACATAATAACATACTTATATACTTCATTATAGCACATTGCAAGGCTTTTTTCAACCCGAAAAAAGCACTTTCGGGGCGCATTCTGCCAAGTTTTGGTTCAAAATGCGCCCTTTCTTTTTGCGTTTCTGCATCGAATGTTATATTCGGTGCAGAAAGGAGCGTCGGATGGAGAAAAAACAGGTCAAATCCCGGGAGCGGGTCGCCGCACACGGTGAGGTCTTTACCGCCGAGCGGGAGGTCAAAGCGATGTGCGATCTTGTCAAACCCGAAACCGAACGTATTGATTCCCGCTTTTTGGAGCCTGCTTGCGGGGACGGCAACTTTCTTGCCGAGATTCTTACCCGTAAGTTTGCCTGTGAGCAAATAAGAAAGTATTATCCAATCCGTTTGACAAGGTGGATCGTCCCAAGCCGAAAAAATACAGTGCCTGCTATTACACCCCGGAGCAGGTGCAACTGCTGATGAAAGCCGCCAAAGGCGAGCGTCTCTTCCTCCCGGTCATCCTTGCCGCTTATTACGGTCTGCGGCGAAGCGAGGTTGTGGGGCTGAGGTGGAGCAACATTGATTTTGAAAATAAGCGGATTTATATCCGCAACAAGGCAAGTGAAGTCAAGGAAAACGGAAAATTGCAGACCGTTATCACCGATGAAATGAAAACCAAATCCTCCAAGCGTGCGCTTCCGCTCCTGCCGGAGGTGGAAAACATCCTGCGGGAACACCGGGAACTGCAGGATACTTACCGCCGCCTTTACCGTCGGGATTACGCAAAGGAATACCTCGACATGGTCTGCGTCGATCCGCTCGGCAATCTCATCCGTCCCAACTATATCAGCGAACGCTTCCCGAAAATGCTGAAGAAGAACGGATTGCCGCGCATCCGCTTCCACGACCTGCGCCATTCCTGCGCCTCCATGCTGATTGCGCACAAGGCAGGCATGAAACAGGTACAGATGTGGATGGGGCATAGCAGCATCACAACTACAATGGACACCTATGGGCACCTGGATGACTCCGCCAAAGTTGAACTTGGAGAAACCATGGCATCGTTACTCGGAAAGAACAAAACGGAGGAAAAGGAAAATGGATCACGAGATCATCACCAAGGAACAACTTTATAAACTGCTCCATATCTCCAAGCGCAAGGCAAAGTGGATGTTGGATGAGGGCATCATTCCATGTCAGAACCGCGGTACGAAAACGCATACTTATCTCATCCGGATGGAGGATGTGCGCATTTATCTTGCGCGTCCCGACGCGGAGCGGCAACGCGAACTTCCGACCGGACAGTTCAACGCACACCCGATCAAGAGCCATAGAAAATGTGAAAACCTCCCGCAGAGAGAACTGCGGGAGGAAGAAACAGATGATTATATGCTGTGTTTGGAAGAAGAATGGGCGGTCCTGCCGGATGATCTCAACGTCGCACAGGTGGTCAGCCTGACGGGAATCTGCGAGAAAAGGATTCTGCGTTGGCTGCAAACAGGAGAACTCTTTGCCGTCAGATTTGGCGGAAGGTACCATATCCCGAAAGAGGTCGTGGTCGAATGGTATGCGAAGACAAGGTATACTTTGTGAAATGACCGACCCGTTCGAATCCCACAATAAAGAAGCCAAGCCATACACGAGGTATGATTCGGCTTCTTTGGCGGAGGGAAAGGGATTCGAACCCTTGTGAGATTGCTCTCAAACGGTTTTCAAGACCGCCTCGTTATGACCACTTCGATATCCCTCCGTATAAACGGAACTATGAAATTGTATTAGAAAAAACATTAGAAGAAAAAACTTTGCTGTCCGAAAAGTGCACGTATTTCCCGCAAACACGGGTTTTTCGCCGGTTGCTTCCGCTATGGCAAGGAGGTTTCAAGACCGCCTCGTTATGACCGCTTCGATATCCCTCCGTATGGGTGCTGCGGAAAGGGGCTCCCCGTTTCACACGCTCTATTTTATCATATTTTTGCAGGTTTGTCAATCCTTTTTGGAGGGATTTTTTAGGCTTGCGGTCCGATTTTTGATGCTTTTGCCGGCGTGCGTGCCGGATGGGGGCAGGCTTGCGCAGGGGAGGTGTTGCGGTTTGGCACTTTTGGTGTCGAATCATGTCGGATATTGTCAAAGATGCTCGGTTGGTAGCTGGATGTGCTTGATCATATTATACAAATTCGATCTGGCAATTTTGTCTGATTTAAATGAATTATAAAAAACTATGAATCCGGTATTGAATTTTGTCGAAGGGTGTGCTATAATGGTATAAAATGTAAATGCAGAATGGATGGAGGATGATTTTTATGGATGCGGCGTGCGACGGGCGATTCTTTTATGTGACGCCGAAGCTGATCGTGGTGCTCGATCTTGATGACCCGCTCAGCGTTTCGACCGATTATTCTGATCCGGAGGGTCTGGAAGGGGAATGGGTCTGATTTTGGGACCCGGAAATCTGTTGAGGGGGCATATGAAATATGAGATTGGTAAAATCACTTAAATTCTGGTGCAGGATTGTTTCGCTGCTATGCATTTGTTGCCTGTTGTTGTCTTTACCGCTGGTCCCCGTGTCCGGCGATGATGGAACAGAGCCTGTTGTGACCATTGCTTTCCATAATCTCGCGTTTGCCAATCAGGTCTACATCCTGTATGCAGTCGATGTCGCGAATGCCGGAACGGAGGACGTGAAGCCGTTCATGCAGTTCTGGAAGGCAGAACCGGACCTGTCATCAAATCCTGCGCCGGACATCCGGGTGGAGTATTTGGATTACCGCTCGCTGAAAAATGTGGGGGACGGAAAGAAATACTACGTCTTTGTTTATACAGACCTGACCGCGCGGCAGATGGCAGATGTGATTTATGCTCGCGCAGGCGTGACGGTTGGGGACAAGACCTACTATAGCGAACTTGACGATTACAGCATCTGTGAATACGCCGCCCGTCAGCTTGGAGTTATTCCCGGGTATTCGGCGAGCAGCAATGAGCAGTTAAAAGACATGTTAGTCTCCATGCTCGACTACGGCACAAAAGCGCAGCTTTATTTTGACTATCGCACCGACTGCCTGGCGAATGAATTTTACCTGACCTTCGGGGGAGAGAGTTTGGTTCCGACCAATGGTATCGAGTATAAACTGCAGGATGACGGCATGGTCGTAACCGGTTATGCCGGAACCGAAACGAATATTGTGATTGCTTCAACCGTTGATGGAAAAACGGTCAAGGGGATTCAGGCAAGCGCTTTTTCCGGCTCGAATATTCAATCTGTCTATATTCCCGGGACGGTCGAAGAAATTGAAAATTTCGCTTTCCTGAATTGCACGTTTCTGGAGACAGTAGAAATGAGGGAAGGTGTAAAAAGCATTGGAGAAAAAGCCTTTGAGGGGTGCAGTCACTTAAAGAAGGTCATTCTTCCGGTATCGATTGAAGTTCTTGGGATTTCTCTGTTCCCGGATAATGATGGTATGCAGATTCGGTATAACGGTACGGGCGACCAGCTTGATGCATTGTTGGAACGGTCTCTTAATTGGAATACGGTTGGGAAGAAATTTATTTGGCTTTCGGATGGAACAATTCGTGAAGAACAACCGCCTTATTGATCTTAATTTTTCTTCTACGTCTAAAGACGAAAACAAAAAGCCCCGCGAGAATCCTCGCGGGGCAAATTTGTGGCGGAGAGAGAGGGATTCGAACCCTCGGTCGGTTATTAGCCGAACACACGATTTCCAGTCGTGCGCCTTAGACCAGCTCAGCCATCTCTCCATGCCGACTTCTTTATTATACTCCTTTTTCCCGCTTTTGTCAACCCCTTTTCGCAATTTTTTGTGTCGCTTGCGATTTTTTTGCGTCTTTCTCTTCCTTTTTTTCAAAAACCCCTTGACAAATCCGCTTTTTGGTGTATAATATGAGAATGGTTCTCATATTTGGAGACGGAATTTCAAACCGGGAAAAGGGGGTGCGGATATGGATCGCAAAAGCTACCAGACGGCGGGGCTCCGGCGTTTGGTTTCCTATCTGTCTGCGCACCCGGATTGCCAGTTTACCGTGGACGAGCTTTGCCGGGCGGTTAACGGAGATGCGTCTGTCGGGAAGAGCAGTCTTTACCGCCAGCTTTCCGCGCTCTGCGAGGCAGAGACGGTCCGCAAATTCCGCAACGATGAGCGCGGCTGCTCGGTCTACCAATACATCGGCGGCGCCTGCTCCTGCCGGGATTGCTTTCATGCGAAGTGCCTGCGCTGCGGTAAGCTGGAGCATCTCGACTGCGGCGACTCGGTGGTTTTTGCGCGCCATCTGATGGCAGAGCACGGCTTTGCAATTGACTGCGGGCAGTCGGTTCTTTACGGAATCTGCCGCGACTGCATGAAAAAACTGGAGGGAAAACGACTTGGTTGATGTAATTCTGGACACCCTGTTGGACACGGTCAAACTGTTGCCGTTCCTCTTTCTGACCTATCTTCTCATGGAGTTCCTGGAGCACCATTCCGGCGACCGGCTCGGGCGCTGGCTCGGGAAATCCGGGCGGGTGGGACCGCTCATCGGCGGCGTGCTCGGTGTGGTTCCGCAATGCGGGTTTTCCGCTGCCGCTGCCGGGCTGTACGCGGGGCGGGTGATTTCGGTCGGAACGCTTCTGTCGGTCTGGCTGGCAACCTCGGACGAAATGCTGCCGATTCTCATTTCGCGCGGCGCGCCGGTCGGGTTTGTGTTCCGGTTCCTCGGGGTCAAGCTGCTGTTCGGTATCGCATCCGGATTTGCGGTTGACGGCATTTGCCGGCTGTTTCACAGACCTGCCGAGCCGACACACATTGAGGACATCTGCGAGCGGGAGCACTGCCATTGCGAGGATCATTTTGCACTGTCGGCGCTCAGGCATACGCTGAAAATCACGCTGTTTCTGCTGGTTATCAGTTTTGCGCTGAACACGCTGATTCATTTTGTCGGTCGGGATGCGATTGCGGGATTGGTGCTGGACCGACCGGTGCTGGGAAATCTGCTCTCCGGCGCGGTCGGTTTGATTCCGAACTGCGCGTCTTCGGTGGTCCTGACGGAGCTGTACCTGTCCGGCGTTCTCAGCGTCGGCTCGCTGCTGACGGGGCTGCTGGTCAACGCAGGCGTTGGCGTGCTGGTCCTGTTCCGCAACAATCGCCCGGTGCGCGATTCGGTCCGTGTGGTTGCCATGCTGTTCTGCATCGGGCTGCTTTGCGGAATCCTCACCGACCTGACGCCGCTTGGCTCCTGGGTCGGTATATCCGGATAAAAATAAAATTTATTTAGAAGAAGGAATGATTATGATGACAAAGATTGACATTTTCTCAGGATTTCTCGGGGCAGGGAAGACCACGCTGATCAAGAAGCTGATCAAGGAAGCCTATAGCGGCGAGAAGCTGGTGCTGATTGAGAACGAATTCGGTCAAATCGGCATTGACGGCGGGTTCATGCAGGACGCAGGGATTGAGGTCCGCGAGATGAACAGCGGCTGCATCTGCTGCTCGCTGGTCGGCGATTTCGGCAAGGCGCTGGAAAAGGTGCTGACCGAATACAAGCCCGACCGCATTCTGATTGAGCCTTCGGGTGTCGGCAAACTCTCCGACATCATTCGCGCGGTGCAGAATGTGGCACCGCAGGGAGCGGTTCTGAACGGCTTTACAACGGTTGTGGACGTCAACAAATGCAGGATGTATATGAAGAATTTCGGCGAATTCTTCAATGACCAGATCGAGAACGCCGGTTGTATCGTGCTGTCGCACACAGAGGGCGCGTCCGAGCAGAAAATCAACGAAGCGGTCGCCATGCTGAAGGAGCACAACGCTACGGCGGTCATCGTGACCACGCCTTGGAGCCAGCTGGACGGAAAGCAGCTGCTTTCGGCGATGGAGCGCCGCGACACCATCGAGGAGGAGCTGGCACGCCTTGCCGCAACGGCAGGGGAGGAGCATCATCACCATCATCACCACCATCACGATGATGATGACGAATGCGACGATCCGGAGTGCTCCTGCCACCATCATGACGATGATGAGGAGGACGAAGACGAACACGAGCATCACCACCATCACCATCACGACGGTGATGACGATGATGACGAATGCGACGATCCGGAGTGCTCCTGCCACCATCATGACGATGACGACGAGGACGAAGACGAACACGAGCATCACCATCATCACCACCATCACGACGGTGATGACGATGACGAATGCGACGATCCGGAGTGCTCCTGCCACCATCATCACGATCACGACGCAGACGAAGTGTTCGTCAGCTGGGGTGTGGAGACGGCAAAGAAGTTCGGCGAGGACGAGCTGCACGGCATTCTGGAATCCCTTATGGAGGAGGGCAAATACGGCATCGTTCTGCGCGCCAAGGGCATTGTGGAAGGCACCGACGGCAGATGGATTCACTTCGACTATGTGCCGGGTGAGCCGGATGTGCGCCACGGAACGGCTGGCGTAACCGGCAGACTGTGCGTCATCGGCTCGCACCTGAACAAAGCGGCGCTTGCCGGGCTGTTCGGCGTGGAGTGGAAGAAGAAATAACGGGGGATAAGACAATGGCAGCAATGTTACCGGTCTATCTGTTCACGGGCTTTCTGGAGGGTGGCAAAACGCACGTCATTCAGGAATCGATGGAGGACAAACGGTTCAATTCGGGGGAAAAGACCCTGATTCTGCAATGCGAGGAAGGCATTGACGAGTTCGAGCCGGAAAAATTCTACGGGCAGAACGTCTATCTGGAAAAAATCGAGGACGAAAGCGAGATCAACAAGGCGAATCTGACCGCAATCGGCAGAAAGCACAAGCTGGACCGCATCATCATCGAGTACAACGGGATGTGGATGCTGCAGCAGCTGTACGAAAACCTGCCGGACAATTGGGGCATCTATCAGGAAATGATGTTTGCCGACGCGAACACCTTTATCAGTTACAGCCAGAACATGCGCCAGCTGATGGTGGATAAGCTGACCAACGCCGAAATGGTGGTCCTGAGCCGCACGCCTGCGGACATTGACAAGGAGCTGGTCCACAAAATCGTGCGCGCGGCATCCCGCCGGGCTGCAATCACATACGATTATCCGGACGGGCATGTGGAGTACGACGACATCGCCGACCCGCTGCCGTTTGACCTGAATGCCCCGGTGATTGCGATTGAAGACAACGACTACGCGGTGTTCTATCGTGACCTTTCCGAGGAGATGGACAAATACAACGGCAAGACCGTGAAGTTCAAGGGGCTTGTGGCGCGCGACCCGAAAATGCCGGCGAACATGGCACTTGCCGGGCGACACGTGATGACCTGCTGCGAGGCAGACATTGCGTATAACCCGCTGGTTTGCATCTTCGACCAGCCCACCACGCTCAAAACCCGCGATTGGGCAACGCTGACCGGAAAGATTAAGGTGGAAAAGAACAAATTCTACCGCACCGCCGGTCCGGTGCTCTACGTCACCGCCACCGATTTCGCCACCCCGCCCGTGCAGGAAGTGGCAACCTTCTATTGAGCGGGAAGGAAAGTGAAAACCGCCTTGCCCGGAGATGGCTCCGGGCAAGGCGGTTTTTTGTTGTGGGAATGTGCGGGACGGTTGGCAGAATTTTGACTGCTATTTACATCATGCTACTTACTGACCGCCCGCCCTCATCCGGCGCTAACGCGCCACCTTCCCCCTCGAAGGGGAAGGCTTTTTGCAAGACTTCAATCGTTTCGTTTTCTACGGATGCAAATCT